>JBCCAW010000042.1:0-18360 GCA_039814655.1 Myxococcota bacterium
CGAGGCCGAGCGGCGACGACGGCGCCGCGGCGGTCGCGACGCACGCCTGGGCCGGGACCGAAGCGCCGAGCGGGACCGGCTGGCCCGCCGCGGCGGGCTCTCGGCACGGCTCCGCGGTTACTACGCCAACCTCGAGCTCACGCCCGGCGCCAGCCTGGACGACGCGCGCGCGGCCTACGGCCGTCTCCGGGAGAAGTACCATCCACGGCATCACGCCGGGGACGAGGACAAGGCGGCGACGGCGCAGACGCTCCTCGACGGGCTCGCAGAGGCCTACTCCGCCGTGCGCGACCACCTGCGCCGCTCCTCGCGTTGAGCGAGGCCGACGCGCGCGTCAGTCGGCCTTCAGGTAGCCCGTGCGGATGAGCTTGACGACGATCTGGCTCGCCTCGACGTCGTCCATGCGGCACTGGTTCAGCACGGCCTCGACGCGAAGGTGGTTGTGCGCGAGCTGCAACACGTCGAGCTCATCGGGCGTCAGCTCCGAGAGCGGCGGAATGAGCGGAGACGACATCTGCAGCTCCGAAGACAGCGGCGGCATGTCCGGCCCGAGGCGGCGCACCTCGTCGAGCTGACGCATGGCCTCCATGAGCAGCGCCTCCGTGCTCATGTTGAGAGGTTCGTGGAACTCGCGCTCCTCCGGCGGCTCCATGTCGAAGGTGCCCTGGTCCCAGGTCACCACGCGGTAGAAGCTCTTGAGGGGCGAGACGTCGTAGTTCTCGTTGACCACCGCGTACACGACCTGGCCCCGGTCGAGAAAGATGCGCCCCGTGTCGTGGTCCGTGCGCACCACGAGCGTTCCGCTCTTCTTGGAGGCGGCGAAGAGCTGGAGGAGGTCCGGTAGCGGCACCTCGCCGATGTCCCCGGTCATGGTGCGCACCTGAGAGGTGCGCTTGCCGGCGGCGACGTCCTCGAGGTGCGCCTTGGCCTCGTTCAGGCTTTGGCCGTTCTCCGTGGCGACGACCTTGATGATGCTCGTCCCGATGAGGATGCGGTCCCCCTCGTTGAGGCGGGCGCGCTTGACCTTCTCGCCGTTGACGAAGGAGCCGTTCGTCGAGCCGAGGTCCTGAATGAAGATCTGGCCGCTGGTGACCGTGACCTTGGCGTGCCGGCGACTGACCATGTCCTCGACGAGGACCATGTCGAGCTCGCTCGACCGTCCGATGACGATCTCGCCGCTCTCAGGAAGGGGGAACTCGCCTCCCTGATACTTGCCCGAGATGAATCGGAGGGCGAAGGCGCGCGCCTGAATCGTGGGCGGCGTCGTCATGGGTGCCGGTGGCTCCATCGGAGAATGCCCGAGGCGTGGGCCGTAGGCTAGAAACTCCGCGCCCCTCGGGTCAAGCCGCGTGAGCACCGGCGGACCGCGATAGGCCGTGATATTTCGACGGGATGCGACGGGCATCGGCAGCGGGCGCCCGATCGTGGAACCGGCGCCAGCGCCTTCGGAGGACCGGAGCGCTATCCCTCGCGGCGACGGTGGTCTTCGCCTTGGCGGCCGCGGGGCCCGCCGGCGCCCAGCTTCGGGACCGGCGCCTCGCCTGGCGAACGGTCGTGACGGCGCACTTCGTCATCCACTACCCGCAGCCGCTCGCGGTCCTGGCGCGACGGGTGGCGACGCTGGCGGAGCGGGCCCAGACGCGCCTCGCGCCGGTGCTGGGCCACACCCCCACGCGCCGCGTGCACGTCGTGCTCTCGGATGGATCGGACGGCGCCAACGGTTCCGCCACGTCCCTCCCCTACCCGGTCATGCGCCTCTTCGCGACGGCACCCGACGATCTGTCGACGCTTGGCGACTACGACGACTGGCTCTCGCTGCTCATCACCCACGAGCACACGCACGTACTCCACCTCGACACCGTCGGCGGGCTCCCGGCCGTGCTGAATGCGGTCTTCGGCCGTACCTTCGCGCCCAACAACGTCCAGCCGCGCTGGTTCATCGAAGGCCTCGCGGTGCACGAGGAGACCGAGGAGTCGGCCGGGGGCCGGCTCCGATCGACGCTCTTCGAGATGTTCATGCGCATGGCGACGGTCGAAGACGCGCTTCTCCGCCTCGACCAGCTCTCCGCGAGCGTCGACGAGTGGCCCCGGGGCAACGCCTGGTACCTCTATGGATCGCGCTTCGTCGACTTCATCGCCGAACGGCATGGGCGGGGTGCGCTACGGCGCATGAGCTTCGAGTACGGGCGCCGGCTTGTGCCCTTCGGTCTCCATCGGACGGTGCGCCGGGCCACCGGCGAGACCCTGGACGACCTCTACGCGGCCTGGATCGAGCGACTCCGCCGCCGCCACGGCGCCACGGCCGCGCGCGTGGAGGCTGCGGGCCGCGTCGAGGGCTCGCGCCTCACGCACCGGGGCGAGCTGGCCCGAGCGCCGCGCTTCGTCGACGACCACCGGCTGGTGTACTTCGCGGCGGACCGGAGCGAAGACCCGCAGCTCCGCCTCGTCGACCTTCGCACGGGCGCGCGGACCAAGCTGACCCGGGCCGTGGGCATCGTGACTCCGGCGCCGGTGCGCGGCGGGCAGGCCGTCTGGTACGCCGGCCTCGCGGCGCATCGCAGCGTGTACCTGCAGCACGACCTCTACCGCGTGGACCCGAGCACGGGGCGGCGCCAGCGCATGACGCGCGGTCTCCGGGCCCGGGAGCCCGACGTCTCCCGCGACGGTCGCTGGGTGACCTTCACGGTCAACGGTGCGGGCACCACGCACCTCATGATCGCGCGCACCGGCGACGTGGAAGCGACGGCCCGCGTGCTCGTGCGCTCGCGGCGCTTCGAGCAGGTGTACACGCCGCGGTTCTCACCCGACGGCCGGCGCGTCGCCTTCAGCCGCTGGACCCGCGGCGGCTTTCGCGACGTGGCGCTCGTCGACGTGGAGACCGGAGACGTCACCACCGTGACCGCGGACCGGGCCCTCGACACGGGCCCGTGCTGGACGGCGAACGGCGACGGTCTCTACTTCTCGTCGGACCGAAGCGGCATCGCGAACCTCTACCGCTGGGATGAAGCCAGCGGATCGGTGCAGCGCCTCACGAACGTGTTGGCCGGCGCCTACTCGCCGGATCTGAGCCCCGACGGCCGGCGACTGGCCTACCTCGGCTACACGAGCCGCGGATGGGACGTGTGGGTGTTGCCCCTCGAGGACGCGCTCGGCGAGCCGGCCACGCCCTACCTCGACCGGCGTCCCGCGGCCGTGGAGCCCGGACGCCGGAGCGCCCTCAGCACGCGCTACCAGCCGGGGGCGAGCCTCTACCCGCGCGCCATCCGCTTCGACCTGGCGGAAGACGGCTTCGGCCAGGAGCTGGGCGTGGGCGTGTCCGGGGAGGACGCCGTGGGCTACTACGCCTGGTCCGCGCGCCTCGCGACGAGTCTGACCACGGGATACACGGACATCGACGCGGCCTTTCGCTTCAACCGGACGCGGACGCCGCTCACCGTACGGGCCTTCCGGCGCATCGAACGCCGCGGCGGACTCCGCGTCGGGGGTGAGGCGCGCCCGTGGACCGAAGCGAGCCACGGCGCGTCCGCGGACGTGACCTTTCCCATCCTGCATCCGCTTCGCGGCCAGAGCGTGGGCGCCGGCTACACGCTGCGCTGGATCGCGCCACGGCAGGACTACGGCGGACGCCTCGACCCCAACGATCCGCCGCCGGTGCTTCCGGAGACCGGGCTCTTCCCGAGCGCCCGCGCGAGCTGGGTGTTCTCGGACGTGCGCCGCCACTTTTGGGACATCACGCCTTCGGAGGGAAGGCGCCTCACGCTCCGCGCAGGCCTCGCCGCGCCCTTCCTCGGCGGCGACTTCACCAGCGTGAACGCGAGCTGGTCCTGGACGCGCTTCGTGGAAGCGCCTTGGGCCCAGCATCACGTCTTCGCGCTGCGCTACGCGGGCGGCATCAGCGGGGGCGACGACGGTCGCCGCGGCCTCTTCGGCATCGGCGGCTACGCGCGACAGAACCCGCTGCAGCAGCTCATCGCCGGGGAGCAGCTCGGGGGCGTGGCCACGCGGGGCTACGTGCCCTTCGCGCGCGTCGGGACGCGCTTCCAGCAAGCCCAGGCGGAGTACCGCTTCCCCCTCGGCCGCATCCAGCGCGGCCCCTCGACGCTCCCGGTGTACCTGAACCGGGCCTACGCAAACGTCTTCGTGGACGCCGGGGACGCCTACGAGGCGCCCCTCGACCTCCGCCGCTTCCTCGTGGGCGTCGGAGGCGAGCTCTTCGTGGACCTCACGCTCGCCTACGTGCTCCGTTTCACGCTACGCCTCGGCGTGGCCCGGGGCGTACGCGAAGGCGGGGACACGCAGTTCTACGCGCAGCTTGGCGCGCCCTTCTGAGGCCCGCAGCGGCGGCCGAGGCCTCAAACCTCGAGGATGTCCGCTTCCTTGCTGGCGATGATGGCGTCGACGGAGCCGCCGGCCCCCTTGATGCGTTCTTCGAGCTTCTTCTTCGCCCGCTCCGCCTCGTCCTGGCCGACCTCGCCGTCCTTTTCGAGGGTCTCGATCATGTCCTTGGCGTCGTGGCGCGCCTTGCGGATGGCGACCTTGCAGTCCTCGCCCTTCGCGCGCGCCACCTTCACGAGCTCCTTGCGACGGTCCTCCGTGAGCGGCGGCATGGGGATGCGGATGACCTCGCCGTCGTTCGAGGGGTTCACGCCGAGCTGGCCTTGCATGATGGACTTTTCGATCTGACCGAGCACGGTCTTGTCGAAGGGCTTGACGACGATGAGCCGCGGCTCGGGCACGCTGATGGACGCCATCTGCTTCAGCGGCGTTGGCGTCCCGTAGTACTCCACGCGCACACCATCGAGGATGTCGGCGTTGGCGCGTCCAGTGCGAATCTTGGCGAGCTCGCGCCGGAGGGCCTCTTCGGCCTTCACGATCGCGCTCTCGAGCTCCTCGAAGGTCTCGTCGATCATCGCGTCTCTCTCTCGCGGGCGGCGCGGCCCGCTAGTTCTCTTCGCCCTCGCGGGTCACCAGCGTACCGACGTCCTCCCCGAGCACCACCCGCTTGATGTTCCCCCGATCGCCGAGGGCGAACACACGGATGGGCAGATCATTGTCCCGGCAGAGCGAGACCGCCGTGGAGTCCATGACCCGCAGGTGATCCTGGAGGAAGCGGTCGTAGCTGAGCCGCTTGAACATGCGCGCGTCGTCGTGACGCGCCGGGTCCTTGTCGTAGATGCCCTCGACCTTCGTCGCCTTGCAGAGCGCCTCCGCCTGAATTTCCATGGCGCGCAGCGCCGCTGCGGTGTCCGTGGAGAAATAGGGGTTCCCGGTGCCCGCCGCGAAGATGACGATGCGCCCCTTCTCGAGGTGCCGCACGGCGCGCCGGCGGATGTAGGGCTCGGCCACCTGGCGAATCTCGAGGGCGCTGAGGAGCCGGGTCTGCACGCCCATCTTCTCCAGGCCGTCCTGCATGGCGATGCCGTTGATCACGGTGGCGAGCATGCCCATGTAGTCGGCGCTCGTCCGGTCCATGCCCGAGGCGCTGCCCTTGAGGCCCCGGAAGATATTGCCGCCCCCGATGACGAGGCTGATCTCTACGCCGAGCGCGTGGACCTCGGCGATCTCGGCGCTGATGTTCTTGATGGTCTCGGGCCTCAGGCCGAAGCCACCCACCTCGCCACACAGAGCCTCGCCGGAGAGCTTGAGAAGAACACGCTTGAGCTTCACGGTCATCGACGCACCCAGCCGGCCGGAACTCTACACCGCCCGGCGCGCACCGCACCCCTGAATTGGGAGCGGGGGCGTGCGTTCTGCCAGACGCGCGCTCTCCACGGGCACCTGGCCGTCCGGGAAACGACGAAGGGGCGCCGGGAAACCCCGACGCCCCTCGTCCCGTGCGTTTCGAAGACCGGCCGCTCAGGCGCCTTCGGCCAGCGTCGCGGCCACGTCGGCTGCGAGGTCGGCCTTCTTCTTCTCGATACCTTCGCCGAGCTCGTAACGGACGAAGCGCCGGACGCTGATCTTCTCGCCGATCTTGGCCGAGAGCGCGTCCTGCACCTGCGCGATGGTCTCCTTGCCCTCGGCCAGGATGAAGACCTGGTCCATGAGCACGGTTTCCTTCTTCCACTTGCCGAGCTTGCCCTCGACGATCTTCTCCAGCGCCGCGGCGGGCTTCTCCTTGCCCGTCTTCTTCGCCTCCTCCGCGAGCTGGCCGAGGAAGATGTCCTTCTTCTTGGCCACGTCGGCTTCGGAGATCTCCTCGGCGCGCACGTACTCGGGCGCCTCGGAGGCGATGTGCATCGCGAGGTTGTTGACGAATTCCTGGAACTCCTCGTTCCGGGCGACGAAGTCCGTCTGGCAGTTCACTTCCACGAGCACGCCGATGCGGCTCCCGGCGTGAATGTAGCCATGCACGAGGCCTTCGGCGGCGATGGCCCCAGCCTTCTTGGCCACCTTCGCCAGACCCTTCTTCTGGATCAGCTCGACGGCCTTCTCCTCGTCCCCGTCGGTCTCCACGAGGGTCTTTTTGCAGTCCATCATGCCGGCCCCGGTACGATCCCGGAGCGACTTCACCTGAGCGGCGGTGATCGCCATGTCGTCACTTCTCCTTTCGCGGTGGCGTTCAGCGCCGGCGGCGCTTGCCCCGCGAGAACTCGACCGTGACCCCGTCGGCGCTCGACGAGGGCGCGCTCTGATGCGCCTGGAACTCGCGGCTGCGCTGCTGCCCCTCGAGGCAAGCGTCGGCGACGCGCGAGGTGATGAGCTTGATGCTGCGAATCGCGTCGTCGTTTCCGGGGATGACGAAGTCGACGAGGTTCGGATCGCAGTTCGTGTCCGTGAGCGCGACGATGGGGATGTGGAGCTTGCGCCCCTCCTTCACCTCGATGTGCTCGTGGTTCGGGTCCACGACGAAGATGACGCTCGGGAGACCGTTCATGAGCTTGATGCCGCCCAGGAACTTGTCGAGCTTCTCGGCCTCACGGCGGAGCGTGAGCGCCTCCTTCTTCTTCATGGCGGCGAGGGTCCCGTCCTCGTCCATGCGCTCGATGTCCCGGAGCCGGTCGATGCCGGTCTTCATGGTCCGGAAGTTGGTGAGCGTGCCGCCGAGCCAGCGGCCCGTGACGAAGAACTGATTGGCGCGCGTGGCCTCTTCGACGATGACCTCGGCGGCCTGGCGCTTCGTGCCCACGAAGAGCACGTGCCCGCCGCGACCCACGGCCTCCTGGATGAAGCCGAAGGCGCGCTTGAAGAGCTGCGCCGTCTGGTCGAGGTCGATGATGTGGATGCCGTTGCGCGCGCCGTAGATGTACGGACGCATGCGCGGGTTCCAGCGCTTGGTCTGGTGCCCGAAGTGCACACCGGCATCGATGAGGGCCCGCAGCCCGATGGGCAGGTCGCCGCTGGCGACGTCGGGGCTGCCGAGGGCGGCGAGCTCGGGGGATTCCTGGATCTCGTGCGTGGTAACCATGGCTCGGTTCTCCTTTGGGTTGGGCCTCCGCATCCCCTGCGACCAGCGACCCGCGGTCGGACCTCCGAAGAGTCCGCCACGGGCACCGAGCCGACCGCGTCGAGCCCGGGGAGCGTGTGGAATTTCGGGCCGAAGCCCGGCCTCACGTTGATGAAGCGCGGCGCACGTACCACAGGCGCCCGGGCGCGGCAACGTGCGACGGCACCGGGGCTCGACCCTCCCGGGGCCGCGCTTCATGGTCGGGTCCATGGGGACTCTGCGCCTGGCCAAAGCCCTCGAAGCGCGTCTCCGCGCGGGCCACCCCTGGTGCTACGCCGACGCGCTCCGGGACGCCAGCGGCACACCGGGAGACGTCGCGACGCTCCTCGACCGCCGCGGGGCGTTTCTCGGCCGCGGGATCGTCGACGCCGGGGCCCTTCACCTTCGCGTGTGGACGACCCGGGACGAGGCCCTGGACGAGGCCCTGCTGCGCCGGCGCCTGGACCGGGCCCGGGAGCTCCGCGCCGACGTCGTACCCGACCACACGACCGCCTACCGGCTGCTTCACGGCGAGGGCGACCGCATGCCCGGCGTGACCCTCGACGTCTACGGGGCTTCGAAGGGCACGGCGCGTCATGGGGTCCTGCGCCTCGACGGGGCCGGAGCACGGGCGTGGCGCAACCGGCTCGTGCCTTGGCTGGAGCGGACCCTCGCCCCCGGCGCCGAGGGCGAGGGTCTCTCGAGCCTGCGCGTGCGCGGGGGACGGGGAGAGGCGCCCACGCTGGCCTTCGGGGAGGCCTCGCAAGGGCCCCTGGCCGTCACGGAGCACGGCATGACGCTCCTGGCGGACCTCGACGCCGGTCAAAAAACCGGACTCTTCCTCGACCACCGGGAGGGACGAAGGCGCGTGCGCGCCCTGGCCCGCGGCCGGCGCGTGCTGAACCTCTACGCCTACACGGGAGCCTTCGGCGTGGCCGCGGGGCTCGGGGGAGCCACGCGGGTGACCAACGTGGACGTGGCCCCGGCGGCCATCGAGCTGGCCGAGGCGACGTGGGAGGCCAACGGCCTGGACGCCGCGCGACACCGCGCCGTGGTGGGGGACGTGCCGGGCTTCCTCGCTGGCGACGAGGCCCGGGAAGACCTGATCATCGCCGACCCTCCCAGCTTCGCGCCGCGGGAGAGCGCGGTGCCGCAAGCCCTGGAGAGCTATCGGAAGTTGCACGCGGCGTGCCTGAAGAGGCTCCTTCCCGGGGGGCTCTACCTCGCGGCGAGCTGCTCGAGCCACGTCACCGCGGAAGCCTTCCTGTGCACCGTGCGCGCCGGCGCACAGAAGGCGCGGAAGACGCTTCAGCTCCTGGACCGCTGGGGGAGCCCGGCGGACCACCCGCGCCTCGCGGCGTTCCCGGAGGGCGACTACCTCAAGGCGCTCCTGCTTCGGGTGGTGGACTGAGCGCAGGCAGCGGATCGAGCGCGGCCGCCGGATCGTAGCGCGCGTAGAGCGAATCCTCCGGCGCTCCCGCATCCCAGACGGCGTGCACGATGCGCGCGCTGGCCTCGAGCGCGACGCGCAGGTGAGGCGCCCAGGGGCCCTCGTCGAGGCGCGCGGCCGCGACGCGAGCGAGGGCGATCTCGGCGGCGGGCCCGGAAGACAGCGGGTCCTCCGGGAGCGCGTCGTAGAAGGCCCGAAAGTCCGTGGTGGGCGCGAACACCCCACGGAGCCCATGCGGCGCGAGAAGTACGGCCTGCGTGCGAAGGCACGCCCGCTCCCGCGCGTCGTCCCCAGCGCCACGGTTGTCGAGCCCCCAGTCCGGCGCCTCCCAGCGCGCCTCCCCCTGCACCAGCGCGTGGCAGAGCTCGTGGAAGACCAGCTGAGCCAGGCAGTCGTCCGCATCGAGCGTCTCCGGCGTCCCGAGGCGCATCCGCCCGTGCCCGTCGACGGCGGCAAAGACCTCCTCGCTCCGCTCGACCCGAAGCCCCATCCGCGCCGCCGCCTCGCTCCAGAGCGCGTCGAGGGGGTCCACGTAGCGCACGCCGCGCGGGGAGGAGAGAGGCACGGCCCGGAGCGTAGCGGAGACGGAGACGGAGACGGAGACGGAGACGGACACGGACACGGACACGGACACGGACACGGACACGGACACGGACACGGACACGGACACGGACACGGACACGGACACGGACACGGACACGGAAACGGACACGGACACGGACCCCTTCCTCGTTCCCGCGCCCGACGCCTCCGATCCCTTTCGCATCCCGCAGCCGAGCCCGGGCCAACCCGGCGGACCCTACGTGCCGCCGGCGCCGCCGGCCGACGCAGCGCGGACCACCGCGCCGCCTCCGCAGTACGCCGCGCCGGGGGCCCCTGCGATACCGCGCCTTCGCCTCGTGGGCCCCGGCGACCTCGACGCCGGGGCCTTTGCCCTTGCCAAGCGCCGGAGGCGCCAGACCGCCATCATGTTCGCTCCGTCCACCGTGGCCATGGCCGCCATCATGGGTGTCGTGCTCTGGGGCTCGCGATGCCAGGAGGACTTCGAGGGCGAGACATGTGCTCGGGAAAACACCGCCGTCGGTCTTACCTTTCTCGCCGTTCGCGCTCAGGTACTCGCGCACACCGCGCTGCTCCTCGCCACCTGCAAGCGGCTCGCAGACGCCGGCGTGAGGGTGCCGCGCATGGGACGCGCCCGGACGGCCGTCGCGCTCGCGGCGATTCCAGTGCCGACCTTCGGCGCCATCGCGCTCTTCATGACGCTCCGGCAGTATCGGAGGGTGAACCGCCTCCTCGGGGCGCTCGAGGCCGGCGAGCGTGTGCCCGCAGCAGGGTTCCGGCCGCTCCGGCCCAGCGCCTGGTGACGGCTCCGTTGAACGACGGCCCCCACCCGCGCGACGCATCGGGTGGATTTCCGCACGGACCCGCAACTTTTGACGGCGCCAGGGCGCCAGACCGATACCCTATTCCCATGCGACGCCTTCTCGCTCCTTTGCTCACGCTCGCCCTCGCCGGCAGCGCCGCGGCACAGCCAGCTGCCGCCGAGGATCCCTCGGCCGACGATGAGGAATACGACCCCCAGGGCCCCGGGGCGCTGCGCACGCGGGGCCTCGACGACGAGCAAGCCCGGCTCCGCTTTCAGGTGGCCCAGCGCCTTTACGAGCAGGGGCAGTTCGAAGAGGCCGGCCGCGAGTTCGAGCGAGCCTACGACCTCTCCCAGCGCGGCTCGCTTCTCTTCAACGCCTACCTCGCCTACCGCGACGCGGGCCTGGTCCCGCAGGCAGCGCGGGCCCTCGCGGGCTACCTCGAGGCCGAGCCCGACGCGGAGAACGCCGAGCAGCTCCGCAACCGGCTGCGTTCGATGCAAGCGCGAGTGACCGAGCAGGAAGCCGCGGAAGCCGACGCGGAGGCCGAGCGCCTCCGCCTCGAAGCCGAAGCGCAGCGCCTCGAGGAAGAACGTGCGGCCGCCATCGCGGCCCAGGAAGCCCGCGAGCGCGAAGAAGCGCGGGAGCTCAACCCGCTTGGCTTCATCGTCGGCGGCGTGGGCCTCGCCATGGTCGGCGGCGGCGTGGCGGCCGGCGTCATCGCCTCGAACGAGCGGAGCACCCTCGAAGACGCCTGCCCGGGCAACGTGTGCCCGGCGGACTTCGACCTGGCCACGCCTCGGGACCGGGTGAACACGGCCAACCTCGCGGCGGACATCCTGCTCTTCGGCGGCGCGGCGATCATGGTGGCGGGCGTGGGCCTGCTTTTCTTGCGCGGGAGCGACGACGACGAGGAGGCCCCGGCCACCGTCGCCGGCGCCGCGTGTGGCCCGACGGGCTGCATGGCCACGCTCCGGGGGCACTTCTGATGCGAGCGATGACCTCGATGCTGCGACTCTCTGTCCTCGGTACGCTCGTCTTGACGGGCTGCTCCATCGTGAACTCCGCCGACGACTTCGTCGTCGACGAGGGCTGCAACCTCGACCTCACGGTGGTCAACTTCAGCCCGCACGTGCAGGAGCGCGTCGAGTACCGGGTGGTGCACCAAAAGTCCTCCGACGACGTGCTCGAGGATGGCCGGTCGGTGCCGAGCATCGACGCGCTGGCGGTCTTCGAACCTCTCGGCTTCATCACCGGCCGGCTCATCATGCCCCGGGCGGTCTTTCCACAGCGGGCCAGCGGGCTCCGCGGCGGCGGCGTCGACTTCTGGGCCGACGTGAACGACATACCGGGCTACCAGTTCGACATTCAGACGCGGAACGAAGATCATGGCTGGCGCCTCGACGACATCTGCCGGGACCAGCCCTTTGCCAGCGCGAACGTGCCTGCGTCACCGCTTTTCGACGCACCGGAAGGCGGCAGCGTCTTCAACCACGACGTCGACTTCGACGACCTCATCGACCCGCTCGGCTTGCCCCTCGGTGTCGAGGTGGACTTCGAAGGCCTGGCCATGCTGCTGCCGGACGGCGTCGACGCGAGCAACGTGCGCGTCGAAGCGCATGTGAACGGGGTGCAGCTTCCGGTGCGTTCGGGGGTCGACGGTGAGCGGGAAAACCGCGCCGTGGGGTTTTGGCGAACGAACTCTCTGCGTGGACTCATCGACCAGACATTCGTCGCCACGGGCCGAGCGCAGCTCCCCTCGATTCTCATCGATGGCGAGAACTACCAGGTGCGCGTGCTCTTCGACGTCGACGGCGACGACTTCTTCGCCGCGGGAGGCGCCGCCCGGGCCTACGAGTTCGAGTTCCCGGCGACGGTCGTCGGGCTGCCGCCATGCTCACTGCGGCGTAATGAAGACGGCCTATGTCAGCGACTGGGCCGTAAGTTCAACAGCGCGGGCGGGCTGGAGGAAGTCTCGCTCGTGAGCGTCCTCGTCAACCCGGCTGCCGTCGTGCTGCCCGTCGACGAAGCCGCGGACAACTGGCTCGCCATCGACCGCTGAGCGAGGGAAGCGCCCCTCAGCTGCGGCGGAGCGGCTTGCGGGCGTCGACCACCTCCACGGAGGCCACGCCCGGCAACGCGCCGAGTGCCGGCACGAGCTGACGCCGGTCGCCGACGGCGACCATCGCCAGGTCGCGGGGCTGGATGCGTCGGCGCACGGCTTCCGTCGCCGCCGCGCGGCTGACGCGGCGCACCGCGGTGCGAAAGCCCGGGAGCGCGTCCCCGGTCTCCCGGAGCATCGCGAGCTCGAGACGCCGGGCGGCGGTCTCCTCGTCGAAGGCCCGGCTCCCGATGAGGTAGGTCTTCGCGCGCCGAAGATCGCCCGGGCGTGGTCCGTGCTGGGCCCAGCGCTCGAGGAGCTCGATTTCCCGGGCGGCGCAGGCGGCGGCGTCGTGCGCCGCCGGATGGGACCAGATCTCCAGCAGCTCGCGGCGAGCTCCGGCGCGGAGGGTACTTCCGGCGTAGTAGCTCCAGCCGCGCACGCTCCGGACCTCGTGCGTGAGCTCGGAGGCGAAGGTGCCACCGAAGGCCGTCTCCGCGACGAGGAGCGCCAGCCGGTGCGGATCCCGGCGCTGCGTTCCGAGCGTCGCGAGGCCGAGCTGAACCTGCTGGCGCCCGGGGCGATGCACGATGCGAAGCCGGCGCCCGCGCGGCTGGCCCGTGGCCCGCACGCGCGGCCGGCGCACCTGGCGCCGAGGCACGCCGTCGAGGAGCGCGTCGAAGAGCGCGTCGGCCTGTGCGCGGTCGAGGGGCCCGGCGGCTCCGACGAGCGTTCCACCGGTGCCCACGGCGCGCGCGTGGGCCTCGATGAGGTCGGCGCGGGTGACCCGGCGCAGGCTCGCCTGCGTTCCTCCCGTGGGCGCGCCGTAGGGATGCGCCCCGAAGGCAAAGTCGCGCAGGTGCCGCGCCGCGAGCGCGCCGTCGTCGTCGCGCGCGTCGGCGAGCTCAGCCCGGACCTCACGCTTGGCGCGGGCCAGATCCCGGGCGCGAAAGGCCGGCGCCGCGATCAAGCGTCCGAGCAGCGCAGCAAACGCCGGCGCCTGCTCCGCGAGCACGGTGCCGTGAAGCTCGACGGATTCCCGCGTGATGCCCACCGCGAGGCGCGCGCCCAGCCGGGCGATGGCCTCCTCGACGGCCGCTTCGTCCATACCCCGGGGGCCCCGGCGGAGCAGCCGCGCCATGAGACGAAGGCAGCCCCCCTTGCCCTCCGGATCCCCGAGGCTGCCCAAGGGAAAGCGCAGCGCGAGGTCGACTACGGGAAGCGCGTCTTCCCTTTCGAGCAGCGCGACCGTGCCCCCGACTCGCGTCCAGCGGCGCTGGCTCACGAGGCCCCGCGGCCGGGCCGCACGGTGACGACGGTGCGCTGGCTCGGCCGGAAGACGCGCGCCGCCGCGCTGCGAAGGGACCGCTCATCGACCTGGGCGAGGGACGCCTCGAAGGCCCAGGCCGCTGCCGGGTCCCCGCAGACGAGAGCGTCGCTCCCCGCGCGCTCGGCCCGCCCCTCCGCGGTCTCGAGGCTCGTGAAGAGCGCGAGGCGCAGCCGGCGCCGGGCCTTGTCGATCTCCTCGGGTTCGAAGGGCGTCTGGAGCGCGTCCTCGAGGAGCGCATCGAGGGCCGCGAGGGCGTGGTCCGGGTCCACGGAGGGGCGAAGGCCCAGCCACAGCTCGTAGAGACCTTCGCTTTGAAAGGGGGCGAGAAAGCCGGAGATCTCCGTGCAGAGTTCTTCGTCGCGCAGGAGACGCTGCCGGGCGCGGGCCGACCGGCCACCGAAGAGCAAGAAAGCAAAGAGCGCGAGGGCCGCGTGGTCCGGGTGGTTCGCGCCCGGCGCGCGCCAGCCGAGCTGGAGCTTCGGGGCGTCCGTGGGCCAGGAGAGTACGGCCCGGCGCTCCCGGCGTTGCGGGGGCTCCGGGGCCGGCGCGGGCGGCGGCGGCTCGCCGGACGCCATGGACCCGTAGGCCTCCTGCACCGCGCGAAGCAACGCATCTTCGGCGAAGTCCCCGGCCACCACGAGCGTCGCGTTCGAGGGCGCGACCCGGGCCGCATAGAACGCGCGCAGGTCGCTCATGGCGATGCGCCGTACGTCCCGGGCCCAGCCGAGGATCGGGCGGCCATAGGGATGGCGCCGAAAGGCCGTGCGCCAGAGCAGCTCCGAGGCCTTTCCGGCCACGTCGTCCTCCACGGCGTCGCGGCGTTCGCTGAGCACGACCTCGCGCTCACGCTCCACCTCCGCCGCGTCGAGCGTCAGCGCCGATAGCCGGTCCGCCTCGAGGTCGATGCCCAAAGGGAGCGCCGAGGCCGGGAGCGACGTCACGTAGGCCGTCGTGTCGCAGCCGGTCATGGCGTTGTTGTCCGCGCCCACGGCCTCGAGGACCTCGTCCAGAGCGCCCGCGGGATAGCGCTCGGTGCCGAGGAACATGAGGTGCTCGAAGAAGTGGGCCAGGCCACTCCGCCCGGGCGGGTCGTGTTTCGCCCCCACGCCGAGCCAGGTCTGAAAGCTCACGACCGGCGCCGCGCGGTCCGGAAGCGTGAGCACGCGGAGGCCATTGCCCAGCGCCCAGGTGCGCAGCCGCAAGCACGGACCGAAGGCCCGCTCGCTTCCGAAGGCGACGCGCGCCGAAGACGGGCGGCCGCGCGTCAGGCGTGCGGCGAGAGCTCGCGGGTCGGGTCCAGCCATTCGGGTCTTCGCGTGGTGCTCGAGTGATACGTCGCGGAGGCGGAAGAGCCGGCGCGCGGAGGGTCGTATCGTCGGTGCAAAGGCGCCTGGAACCTAGCCCTCCCCCACTCGAGCACTAGTGACAGTGACACCGGACGCATGCGCTTTCAGCGGATGACGAAACCGCGACTTCCGTGTCGAAGAGAAGACGACCTGGACGTCTCGGATTCATCTCCGGGTCGTTTCGGAACACCTGGCCGCCGTTGCACGGCCGACACCCAAGTTGCCGGCGGGGCGCTGCAAGGTCCGCGCGGATTCGCGGTGGGTTGGCCGCGACCGAAAAGGACTCACTCAAATGAACCAAAAGCTGCTGCTTATCGCCGCGGCCATGGCGGGGCTCGTCTTCGCTGGCTGTGGTGAAGATGGCGCCCCCGGAATGGACGGCGCATCGGGGGCCGATGGCACCCCCGGAATGGACGGCGCCGATGGCGCCGATGGTACGGACGGCGCCGATGGCGCGGACGGGGCGGATGGCGCCACGGGTCCGCAGGGGCCTCCGGGCCCGGCCGCTGGCGACGGACCGGCGACGATCTACCAGGCTGTGAAGGACTTCGTGGCCCTCGAGAACGCCGGCACCGATGTCGCGGGCTTCCCCCTCCCCCCGGCGGGCACGGACCGCGTCCGGTCGATTCCCGGCGTGACGCTCAGCGTGGTCGCGGCTCATCTCGACCCGCTGACCTTCGACCCGAACGGCCCGCTCTGGGGCTCCAACAACGATTTCATCGCGATCATCGGCGACGGCTGGGACGGTGGCGACGGCTGGAACGCCGGCGAGAACCCGTACTTCACCGGCTCCTCGGACAGCGCCCTGATGTGGTCGAACTTCGAGTACATCTCGGGCTTCCCGAACAGCTTCAACCTGGGCACGCCGCCCGGCGGCCAGTTCGAGCCCGTCGCGCTCGACGCGCAGGCGCGCGGTGTGCTTCCGGAGGGCGACATCTCGGACCCGGCCTACTGGGACCAGGCGACTGTGAACATCGCCATCCAGCTTTGGCAGGAGAACATCGGCGGCGGCCTCTTCCGCGTCGTGCGTGACCCCTCCACGGGCCGCTACGACATCGACCGGAGCGCCAACAACATCCGCTTCGACTCCACGAGCAACACGCAGACGCTCATCACGGGCATCAACACGCAGACCAACCGCGATGGCGCCGTGGCCGTGGCCGACGACGGCACGCCGCTCGCGGCCAACGTCGCGCCGGGCATCAACGGTGACTGCTCCGGCGGCGTCTCCCCCTGGGGCACCATCTGGAGCGCCGAGGAGAACGTGCAGTTCAACCTCGGCGAGGTCGAGGACTGCTGGAGCAGCCGCAACGTCTTCGAGCCCGGCACGCTCTGCGCCGCGGGCTCGAGCATCACCTGGGACGTCTCGCCGAGCGGCGAGTTCACCCGCTCGACGGAGAACCGGGGCATGCGGCCCCGCGACATGTACGGCTACCTCGTGGAGATCGACCCGCTCGCGGGCGCCAGCGATGTGCCCTACGACGCCGCCACGGGCGTGGGTCACATGAAGATGGGCTCCATGGGCCGGGCCCGCTGGGAGAACGTCACCTTCTGGACCAACGCTGCCGGCAACCTCGTCAGCGGCCAGCCCATCGTGATGTACGCAGGCAACGACCGCCGCGGCGGCCGCATCTGGAAGTGGGTTTCGAACGACCCGTGGATGGACACCATGGACCGCGCCGCGACGCGCGCGCTCCTCGCGGACGGCACGCTCTACGTCGCGCATTTCGCCGACATGGCGAACCGTGACGACGACACCACCGGCGCCCTCGGCGGCGTGACGCTCACCAGCGGCGCCATCCCGACGCAGGCTGCGCCGGGCAACGGGCAGTGGATCGAGATCAGCACGACCTCGACGGACACCCCGCCCAACGCCGCGGCCCTTGGCAGCACGCTCAACGTGGGCCAGGCGCTTCAGGACGTGAGCTACAACGGCATCGGCGGCTTCGCGACGAACGACGACGTGCTCATGGGTCTCTTCACGGCGGCGGCGAAGGTCGGCATCCGGGAGAACAACCGCCCCGAGGACGTCGAGTGGAACCCCATCACGGGCAACCTCTACGTGGCCTTCACGAACCACGGGCGCCCGAACGCGCTCTTCGACGATGGCACGCTCGACCCGCGCACGCGGACCGAGAAGGAGATGGACAACGTGCGGGGCGATGGCGACGGCACGGTCATGGGCTTCCGTGAGGCGGACCCGGGCAACCCCGGCGCCTCCTCGACCTTCACCTTCTGGGTGGCCTTCGACGGCAGCACGGAAGAGGGCATCTTCAACGCGGCGGACCCGGACAACCTCCTCATCGACCCCGAGGGCGGCGTCTGGTTCGGCACCGATGGCAACTTCGGCACCGGTCGCACAGATAGCGCCTACTACCTCGAGGAGTCGACCACGGCTCCGGGCCGCGCCTGGCGCGTGCTCAGCGTGCCTTCGGACGCGGAGGCCACCGGGCCGACGCTCTCGCCGGACGGCCGCTCGCTCTTCATCAACGTCCAGCACCCCGGCGAACGCTCCACGGTGTTCTCCGGCTGGCCGGGCAACCAGTTCGGCGACGGCGCGGTCTCGGGCTTCCCGCTTTCCGGGATGATCCAGGCCACGCTCGACTGAGAGCTGCCGCGCTCGGCATGCGCCGGGCATGACACATGAGAAGCCGGTGCCGCAACTCACTGCGGCGCCGGCTTCTCTATTTGTTCGGCAGTCCAAACGACCCTAAAGTTGGGCTAAGAACAGGTGGGTTGTCCGCAGCCCTGCCCTTACGCTCCTTCGCCCCTGGCATCGCGTGCCACCCCGCTCCTTCGTGACGACCATGCCGAAGTCGACTCCCAGTAGCCGCATCTACCTGGCGGCCCATTTCCTCTTGATCGCGACCGCCGTCGGGGCCGTCGCCTACGTGCGGATCGCCCAGCCGGAGCCGCTTCTACCCTCGCCGGCTCCCGCGGCGAACGCGGAAGTGGCGAATGCGGAAGTGCAGCCGACCGATACGGCGGCTACCGCGCGTGAAGCGGAGACTGCGGCCCCCGCCTACACGGAGATCCTCTGGCTCCGCGAGCCGGTGCACGGGAGCGTGCACATCCCCGAGGACTTCGTGCCCTACGACCCGATTCGCGTGGCCCACCAGAGCTACCGGACGATCGAAAACCGCGAGGCTGGCATCCCGGTGCAGTGCTACACGGCGACCGGCGGCGAATCGAACCCCTGCTACGTGTGCCACACGGAAGCCCACGACAACAACGACATGGCGGACGCCGCGCTTCAGCTCGCGTACGCCTTCTCCGAAGAGGGGCTCACGAACCACTGGGACAACCTCTTCGTCGACCGCACGGCCGAGATCGACGCCATCTC
>JBCCAW010000503.1:0-4467 GCA_039814655.1 Myxococcota bacterium
CAAAACCCCGACCCCCGCCGGCGCTCGGCGCCGGTCCAGGCGATGAGCGTGCCCAAGACCAGCGGGACCAGGAGCGCCTCCTCTTTGATGGCCCTCCCTTGGAGCGCGATCATGGGCAGGAAGGCGTAGAGCAAGGTCGCGAAGAAGGGGGCCGGGCCCTCCGGATCGAGGCGTCTCCCCAGGCCGAAGATGAGCAGCATCGTGAGCCCCTGGAGCGCGAGCGGGACCAGGCGCGTGTGCTTCAGCTTCGCGTGTGTCCAATGCGACGCTCCGCCTGCGTGCGCCGCCGCGCCCACGAGCAGATGAAGGAGCGGCGGGTGCTCGAAGTAGGGCTGGATGACGTACCACTCCTGCCCGAAGTAGCCGATCTTCTCCAGGTCCACGCGCGTGCCGTAGGCGCCCGGCCAAAGGGACCAGCCGCGCGTCTCTCCTTCGGCGATCAGCGACCATCCGTTCCAGGTCGCGAAGAGCTCGTCGCCGTTCTCCCGGAGGTCCGGAACGACGTCGTAGTCCACGGCACGAATGCCGACGCCGGCGCCGACGATCAGCGCCAGCGCCGTCGCCTCGAGGGCCCGGCGTCGCCGCGGGGAAGGACGCCGGGCGGCGTGACCCGCGAGGCTCCCGAGCAGGAGCGCAATGAGGAGCGCGATGGCCCAATGCCAGGCTCGGCGCGTGGGGTCTTTGCCCCGCGGCAGGGAGAAATCCGAGGCCCGGAGCGCTTGACAGCCCGTGGTGGCCCCCGGCGCGCAGAGCTCCAGGGAGACGGTGAGCGCGTCGCGGGCCAGGTGGCCCTCGAAGCGGTAGGTGACCTGCGGCGTGCCGCGCTCGAGCTCCGGGCCGCGGGTCCGAGCGCGGGCGGCGACCGGCGCGCCGTCCACGGACGTGAAGACGACCTGGCCGCCTCGCGCCCGTGCGACGAGATGCTGTGCGCTCGCCAGCTCGAGGCGCGTGCGCACCGTGGCGCGAAAGCGCGGCATTTCTTCGGGCACGCCGAGCCGTTCGAAATCCCAGCCCTGGGCGATGCGCGAGAGCGGGCGCCGGCTGCTCTTGAGCTCGGCGCTGGCTTCATGCGTCCACTGGACCGGGACCCAGCTCTCGCCCTGCCACACCTCCCAGGTGATGCGCGCGCCGCGGCCGGTCCAGCCTTCGAAGAGCGCCGCGGCCCCGAGGCAGGCCGCGATGACGGCGAGGGCCACGAGCCAGGGGAGCCCGCGGCGGCGGCCGGGCCGGGAGGCGGGGGTCCCGGAGGCGCGGCTGGCGCGGGAGGCAGCGGCGGGCGCGGAGGCGCGGGCCGGGGACGAGGGAGGAAGAGCAGCCACGATGGTCGAGCGCCGTCCGGCGGCGCGCTGGGCTCTACCACGGGCTTCGTGCTCCGGCTCGCCTTTCGGGCCATCCGTTGGCGCCGTCCGAGCTCATCGGGCACATCTCCGCCCGTGCACGTGCAGGCGTACGGCCGGATCCATGAGGCCGCGGACCGCTCCCCGGGAGCCCAGCGCAGGCGCCGCTCGGCCGAGGGCGCGCGCGCGCGCTTCGCGTGGCCGCCTACGCGGCGCCGCGCGATGTCCTGCTCCGACCTGCGCCTGCGGCGTTCTCTCCCCGTCTTCAGCGATGAGCATGGATACGACGGCGCCTAGCGCGCGAGCTGCGCCGGGCTCGCCGCGCGCCGGCGCCCAAGCCTGGGCCGGGCTCTTCGCCGGCGCGGCGGTGGGCCTGCTCGACGCGCTGAGCGCCGTGCTCGCCGGCGAGCTCCCCGGGGGCCTCGACGCGCTCTTCGGCACGCTCTCCCTGGCCGCTCTCTACGCTCCCCTCGGCTTGGCCCTGGCCTCGCTCGCCGGGCTTCACGGGCGGCGTCGGGGGGCGCGCGGAGCCTCGCGCGGGAAGCGCGATCCCGAGCGCGTGGCCAGCGGCGCGTACGCGCTCTTCGCGCTGGCGCTTCTCGGTGCCGGCGGCGTCCTGGCGGCGGAGCTCGTGCCCGCGCGCTTCGCGCGCCAAGAGTATGGCTTCGTCGCGCTAGGCCTCGTGATCGCCGGGCTCGGGGCCGGGCTGCTCGAGGCCCGCGCGTGGGCGCTGCCGCCGCTTTTTCGCGTCGCGCGGCGCCTCGGCCCCCTCTCCGTGCCCGGGCGCTGGGGTCTCGTCGCGCTGGCGCTCTGGCCACTGACGCTCGCGGTCCTGGCGCTGGCGATCCCCGAGCTGCGCCGGGCCCTTGGCGTCGGCCTCGTCGTGTCCGCGGCGCTCGCTCCTCCCCTGGCCCTCGCCGTCGCCGGGTGCTGGCGGCGCTGGGGCCCGGCGCTGCCGGCGTGGGCCGCCGCCGTCCTCGCCTTTGCGGCCTTCGCGGCCTGCGGCTTCACCTATGGTCTCCGCGAAGGGCACCGACCCCTCGTGGAGGAACGCTCCGGTTTCGGGCGTTTCGCCGTGACGGCGGCCCAGGGGCTCACGGATTGGGACCGCGATGGACGCGCCGGTCTCTTTGGCGGCGGCGACTGCAACGACTTCGACGCGAGCGTGCACCCGGGAGCCTGGGACGCACCGGGGGACGGGAAGGACTCGGACTGCGTGGCCGGCGACGCGGACCCGGCGGTGCTCGATCTCGGCGACGGGGCATTCGGGCGCCGGCCCCCGGACCCGGCGCGGCCGAACTTCCTCGTCCTCACCGTCGACGCGCTCCGCCCGGACCGGCTCGGGCTGGCCGGGTACTTCCGGCGGCTCACGCCGAACATCGACGCGGTGGCGCGCGAGGGCGCCTGGTTTTCCGACGTGACGGCGTCTTCGTCGCGCTCCATTCGTTCCATTCCGGGCCTCTGGAGTGGTTTTCCGCCGTCCCAGGTGAGCTTCGGCTCCGGTTTCCAGTGGCCGCGTCTCGCCGACGAGAACGAGCTGGTGCCCGAGCTGCTCACGCCGGCGGGCTACACGACGCGCGCCGTGATGGGGACGACCTACTTCACGCGCGCGCGCGGCTTCTTCCAGGGCTGGGGCGGCGTGGAGCAAGGGCCGAGCTACCAGCCCGATCCCCGCCAAGTGGTCGAGACGGCCCGCAAGGAGCTCGAGGACCTGAGCACCGAGGCGGGCCCTTGGATGCTCTGGACGCACATCTTCAACGTGCACCGGCCGCACCTCCACGCCGGGCGTCCCTTCGGGGACACGCTCCAGGACCAATACGACGCCGAGGTGGCCTTGGCCGACGAGCTCATCGGGACGCTCCTCGAGGCGCTGCAGCAGAGCGGGCAGGTGGAGAACACGGTCGTCGTGATCGCCTCGGACCACGGCGAGGCGCTCGGCGAGCATGGCCTCGAGGGGCACGCGACGACGCTCTTCGACATCGAGGTGCGCTCGACGCTCGTCATCCGCGTTCCGGGCCTCGCGCCGCGGCGCGTGAGCGAGCCCGTCGGCCTCATCGACGTGGCCCCGACGCTCCTGAACCTCGCGGGCGTGCGGCCCACGAAGCCCATGCCGGCGAGGAGCCTCGTGCCGCTCCTCACCGGGGAGGAAGACACGCTCGGGCCGCGTGCGCTCGTGAGCGAGCTGCTCCCGGACGGCCGCTTCGCCTTCGACCACAAGGCCATTCGTGAGGGCGACCTGCGGCTCATGCTGGCCATGCGCAGCGGCGCGACGCAGCTCTACGACGTGGCCGCGGACCCCGGGGAGCTTCGCAACCTCGTCGACGAGCGCCCGGGCGACGTGGCGCGGCTCCGGGGCCGCCTGCTCACCTGGGCGGCGCTCAGCACCGGCGCCGCCGGTCGCGAGAGGATCATCGAAGACGCCCGCCTCGAGGCGCTCCCGGAGACCATGGACGTGGAGCTCGACGCGCGCGTGCCAGGCCTGCGCGTGCACGGCTTCGACATCGAGTCCCGTCGCGTGGCGCCCGGCGGCACGCTGCGCCTCGCTTTCTACGTGGAGGCCGAGCGCCGGATCCAGAAGGACTACATGCTCGACGTGGCCTTCGAGGACGCGAGCGGTCGGCGCCTTCCCGAGTCCTTCGAGGGCGTGCACGTGCCCGTGCACGGTCTCTATCCCACGCGCGACTGGCCGCCCGGTGAGCTGATCCGGGACGAGATCGAGATCATCGTTCCGCCGGACATCGCGGCCCCGGCGCGGCTGAACATGAGCTTCGGGATGCGGGAAACGGACCAGTACCGGCTTCCCTTCCGGGTGGGAGAGGAGCGTCAGCGCGTCGTGCTCTATCCCGTCGGCACCATCGACGTGCGGCCGTGAAGCGCGCTGCTCTCCTGAGCGCGGCGGCGCTCGCGGCCGCCTGCGGGTTCTGGGCGCCGGCGCTGACCCGCTGGGAGCGCACGGGCTACGGGGATTGGCAGCAGTTTTTGCATCAATGGGAGGCCGTCCGGACGGGCATGCTTCGCTACGGCGAGCTGGCCCTCTGGAACCCCTGGCATTGCGGCGGAACGCTGCTCTTCGAGGACCCGCAGGCGCAGGGGTACTCGCCGCTCTTCTGGCTCCTGGCCTTGCCCCTGG
>JBCCAW010000397.1:0-5625 GCA_039814655.1 Myxococcota bacterium
AGGCGGTAGTGGCGCATGCTCAGGTAGACGACGCCGATGGCCAGGAAGGAGGCGAGCTGCATCACCATATGCATGGCCGGCGTCTTGGGTACGAAGAGCACGGCGGTCACGAAGGCCACGAACGTGACGAGGAGCGTGAGCAGCGGCAGCAGGCGCTGCGCCGCGGCCCGCCACCGGGCGCCGCGATGGGTCCGATGAAAGTCCGAAGGGGGCGTGGAGAGCGTCGCTGCCAGATGCGCTACGGCACGGTCGAGCTCGGCCTCGAGGCGCTCCGAACGCTTCGCGGCGGGGCCCGACGGGCGAAGGCTCCCCTTCCAGCGCCCTGTATGCGCGGGCCGGAGCGGCCTCCAGCCCCAGCCGAGCACGGACAAGAAGTCCGCCGTGAGCTCGAGCGCACGCTCCGCGTGAAGCTCGACGTTCACCTCGCGACCTTCCGTGTCGCTCGCGGCGAGACCCACGGGGCCCAGCCGCGCGTCGGCGCCCACGAGCCGCGGCCAGCACGGGCGCCGAGGCCACCGAGACGGTCCGGAGCCGCCCTTACGCCAGGCCTCCGCGTAGTAGCTGCGCGTCACGAGCCCCTGCGCCGTGAGGTGAAACTGCCGCGCCAGGGGCATCGCTTCCACGGCGTCGAGAAGCGCCTCCGGTACGTCGCCCACGGCGGTCATGGTCGCGCTGCGACCGTCGCCCTCGAGCGTGCGGATGAGCTTGAACTTCAAGCGGTGCGGGCGCTCGAGGCGTAGCTGCGAGCGAAGCGCCGGAAGCCCCTCCGGCGCCGGTCGCTCCCGGGTGCGAAACACCACCGTGCCGCGCTTTCGGTCACAGGCCGGGAGGTCCACGCGGTAGCCACGCTGGCTGAAGGGCGCCACCAGCTCCAGCAGCGCGTGGTGCGAGAGCGTGCCCGGTCCGGCGGTGCGTGAAGGGGTGGCAGTCACCGGGTGCCAGCGTACCGCGCCTCGCGGCAACGTGCGTTCCGGCGCCTCGGGGCCGCCGGCGTCAGGGCTGGCCGAGGGGGCCGTCCCAGGCGACCTCGAAGCGGCAGCTCGCGTTGTAGGGCACGTGCGCTTCGTGCGTACGCAGGCCTTGGCAGACGCCCGACAGCCCGGCCTCGAACCAGCCGCGAAAGGTGTTGCGGCAATACGAGTGGCGCAGCAGAGGTAGCTTCGCGAGCTCGACGGTGGCGCGGCGTTCGCCCGACAGTTGAATCCGCATCGTGACGCCGCGTAGGCCGCGGTCGAGCAGGGTGGGCGCGGCGCGGAGCATGCGCGCAGGCGTCACGAGACCGCTCACCGCCATGCGGCGCACGAGCATGCGGAGAAAGCGCCCTTGAACGCGCCGGGCGACCTCGCGCCCGATGGCGCGCTGTTCGTTGGGCTCCGAGATGAGCGCGTCGAGGATCGCGTAATGCGTCTCGGCGACGTCCATGCCGTACCAGCGGAGCGCGCCCGGAGCCGCGAGCTCGGTGCCGTGCTGCCCGCCGAGCCTGTCTCGGTACGCCGAAAGGAGTCCCCGCTCTTCGACGACACGGCGCGAACTCACCACGAGCGTCCCGCGAATCATGGGCTCGCCGGAGCCGATGCGCTGCACCAGCAGCGTTCCGCGCGCGTCCGCCTCCCCAGCCACCCTGCGAGCGTAGCGCGGAGGGGCGTGCGTTGCGCTCTCAGCGGCCGTGGTCGATGGGGCAGATGCGCAAGCAGCCGTCGGCGTGCAGGGCGCAGCGTTCGCGGGACCGGCGCCGGTAGCCTGTCGTCCTTGGCGCACACGCCGAGTCCGCCGAAGAGCCCCTTCCCGCCGCTCCCGACGGGCTGACCGCCTCAGACTGGCCGCGCGGGCCGTCACGATCCGCGGCCGAGGCGCGTGGGTGCTAGCCTTCGGGGGTGTTGGCGGAAGGCCGCGAGGTGAGGTCTACCGCAGATGCGGCCTCGGGAGCGGACGCGGGGTCTGAGGCCACGCCCCAGCGGCTGGCGAACCCGCGCTTCATCGGGCGCCAGCTCGCGGCGGCCTTTGCGTCCGTGAGCCTGGTCGCCATCGCCACGAGCGCGATGCTCGTGTACGTCATTCAGGACGTATCGGGCCTCGTCGACTCCATGCGGCACGACGAGAGCGCGATTCGCCAGGGCATGGATCTCTCGACGGCGGTGCGCGAGCGGTCCCTCTCCGTGGCGCAGCTCGGCGCCGCTGGCAGCGCCGCGGACCCTGCGCGCTACCGCGCCTGGCAGGACCGGGTACGCGAGGGCACGGCGTCCTTGGAGAGTCGCGTACCCGCCGGCGAGCGGGGCCGCCTCGCGCAGCTTCGAAGCACGAGCGAGCGCATCGACGGACTCGTCACCGGAGCGCTGCTCCCGGCCGCCGCGCGTGGCGACGCAACGGAGGTGCGCCGCGTGCTCGCGGCCGTGGGCTCCCTCGGCGACGAGGCGGCGCGGCACGCCGACGTGCTGGCCACCGTGACCACGGAGCAGATGGCGCACGCGCACGACCACGCGACGCGCTCGACGAGGCTTGGCCTGCTCGGCGGGGGCGTCGGCGCGCTGCTCATCGTCCTGCTCTCGGTGGCGTTCACCTCGCGGCTGCGTTCCGTGTTGCTCGAGCCCCTGGGCCGGCTGACCGCTGCGGCTCTTCGCTACGGCCGCGGCGACTTCGGCTTCCGTGTCGGAAACGTGGGCCAGGGCGAGCTCGCCGCGGTCGGCGACGCGCTCACGCGCATGGCCGACGAGCTCGCGCGCCGTGAGGCGCGGTTGCTCCAGAACGAACGCATGGCCGTCATCGGACAGCTTGCCGCGGGCGTGGCCCACGAGCTCAATAACCCCATCGGGATCATCCGCGGCTATCTCAAGACCATGCGGCCCGACGAGGAGCCCGAGACCCTGCGCGAGGAGCTCGCCATCCTCGACGAGGAGGCCGGTCACTGCCAGCGCATCACCGGCGACCTGCTCAGCTACGCGCGGGCCGAGCCGCTGAGCATGGCGCCCCTCGCCATGGCGCCCTTTCTCGAGGAGACCGCCACCCGCTACGGCGTCGGCGCCGACACGCCCGCGGAAGTCGAGGCCGAGCAGGGCACCCTCGACGCCGACGGCGCGCGCCTTCGGCAGGTGGTGCTCAACCTGCTCCTCAACGCCGGGCAGGCCTCGCCCGCGGGCGAGGCCATCCGCCTCGAAGGATCGCGGGCCGGCGACGCCTACCGCATCGACGTGCTCGACCGCGGGCCCGGTGTCGACGCTGCCGACGCGGAGCGGGTCTTCGAGCCCTTCTATTCGAAGCGCCGCGGCGGGAGCGGTCTGGGCCTGGCCGTCTGCCAGGGCATCGTGAAGGCGCACGGAGGGACCATCGAGGTGCTGCCGCGACCGGGCGGCGGCGCGTGCTTCCGCGTCGAGCTGCCAGCGGAGCCCGCGTCGGTCCCGACGGCCCCGGTCGCGGCGTCCGCGAGCGAGGCGGCGTCCACGAGCGAGGCGCGGCCATGAGCGAGGCGCGGCCCGTGCTTCTCGTCGTCGACGACAAGAAGAACATGACCCGCCTGATGGCGAAGGTCATGCGGGACGACGCGACGGTGCTCACCGCGGGCAACGGGACCGAGGCCCTCGCGGTACTCGAGCGCGAGCCCGTTCACGCGGTGCTCTGCGACCTCAAGATGCCGGACATGGACGGCCTCGAGGTGCTTCGCGCCTGCAAGCGCCTGCAGCCCGGCGCGGAGTTCGTCTTGATGACGGCCTTCGCCAGCGTCGGGACGGCCGTCGAGGCGCTCAAGCTCGGCGCCTACGACTACCTCACCAAGCCCTTCGAGCCCGATACGGCGCGGAGCGTGCTGCTCCGGGCCCTGGCGCGGGCGCGGCTCGCCGGCAGCGCGCGCCCGGAGGAGGTGCTCCCCGGCGTCATCGCAGGGTCGCGCTCGATGCAGGAGCTCGCGGACTTCGTGACGCGTGTGGCCGACGGCGGCGTGACGACGCTGCTGCTTGGCGAGACGGGCACCGGCAAGGAGCGCATCGCCCGGGCCGTGCACCAGCTCTCGCGCCGCGCCTCGGCGCGCTTCGTGGCGCTGAACTGCGCGGCGGTGCCGGCGGAGCTGCTCGAGAGCGAGCTCTTCGGCAGCGCCAAGGGCGCCTTCACCGGCGCGAGCGCACACCGGTTGGGCCTCTTCGAGGAAGCGCACGGCGGAAGCCTCTTCCTCGACGAGATCGGGGACATGCGCCCCTCGCTCCAGGCCAAGCTCACGCGCGCGCTCGAGGAGCGCGCCGTGCGCCGCGTCGGCGAAGCGCATGAGCGGCCCGTGGACGTGCGGCTCATCGCGGCCACGCACCGGGACCTCGAGGCCATGGTGCGCCGCGGCACCTTTCGCGAGGACCTCTGGTACCGGCTCAACGTGGCGCTCGTGCGCATCCCGCCGCTCCGCGACCGCGCCGAGGACATCCCGGCGCTGGCGCACCACTTTCTCCGCCAGCTCGCGGAGGCCGACGGGGAAAAGCCCGCGGCCGGCTTCAGCGCGCTTGCGCTTCAGGCGCTCAGCGACTTCCGCTGGCCCGGCAACGTGCGCCAGCTCCGCTCGGCCGTGGAGCGTGCCTTCGTGGTCGCCCGCGGTCCGGAGATCGACGTCGTCGACCTGCCGCCGGAGGTGCTCCAGACGGAGCCCGCCGCGGGCCACGCCGCGCTCACCGAGGGCACCTGGGCCGAGGCCCTCGAGCGCGGCCGCGCGGACGTGGGCCGCCGTTACCTCGAGGCGCTGCTCCGCCGCTACCGCGGACAGGTCGCGCGTGCGGCGCACCACGCAGGCGTCGAGCGCGAGAGCTTCTACCGGCTGCTGCGCAAGCACGGCGTCGACGCGGCCGGCTTTCGCGCGCCGGCGGACGACGCGAGCGACATGTGACCGCTTAGGTCACAAAGAGACCGGCTCGGTTACGGCGAGGCGCCTCGGGCCCCTCTTTTGGTCGAGCTTCGCCCGTCGGCACGAGTCGTGCTGAAGGCGGGTCGTGATGAGCGACGCGCGACGCAGGAGGGTCCGCAGCCTCGTGTGCGTCGTGCTCGCCGCGGGATGCGCCGGGCGCCTCGAGGCCGCGGCGCGCGACGATCTGCGCGCGGCCGAAGGCGCGCTGGCGGAGCGGGAGCCGGACCAGGAGGCGGGCCAGCCCGCGCCCATGGACGTCGCCGCGGGCGAGGGCCTCGCGGGCTACACGCGGCTGGCGCTCGCGCATCATCCGGCGCTGCACGCGGCCTTCGCCCGGTGGAAGGCCAGCGTGCTTCGCATCGCGCGCGCTCGGCGCCTGCCGGAACCGACGCTCGCTTTCGGCGTGTTCGTGCGCTCCGTCGAGACGCGCGTGGGCCCCCAGCGGGCCCGCTTCAGCCTGCGCCAGAGCTTCCCCTGGCCCACGCGCCTCACGGCCGGCGCCGACGCCGCCGCGGCGGAGGCGCGCGCGCTGCAGCGGCGCTTCGACGCCACGGCGCTCGAGGTCGCCGCGCGCGTCGCCGAGGCCTACTGGGAGCTCTGGGAGACCCGCGCCGCGCGGGCGCTGCACCGGGAGCACGTGGCGCTCTTCCGGGCTGTCGCGGACTCGCTCCGCGGGCGCCTGGCGACGGGCACGGCGATGCTCGCCGAGCTGCAGCAGGTTGATCTCGCCGCGGCGCGCATGGACGACGTGGTGC
>JBCCAW010000462.1:0-4919 GCA_039814655.1 Myxococcota bacterium
GTACCGCCCGGCCACGGCCCGGGAGGTGGCGCGAGAGCTCGACGCCGTGCTCGCGGAGCTCCGCGGCAGCGCACCAGACATTGAGCCCGGGCCCTACCTGACTGCGCTCTTCGCGGCGAAGCGAGCAGCCCAGGAGGCGCGCGTGCGTGCGGCCCTTCATGCGACCGAGCAGCGGGTCAGCTCGCGAGCGCCAAGCGCCGAGCGCACGGCGAACGAAGGCGGCGCCGCCGGCCGCGTGGCGAGAACCAGTCGTTTGGTGAGCGCCGGCGGCGTGGTCCGCACCGGCGGCGTGTTTAGCAAAGCCCGCGCGCCTGGTCGCGGACGCTTTATCGCCTTCGCGGCCGCCGTGGCCCTCGGGGTCGGGGCGCTGGTGGCCTGGGCGACGCGCAGCGTCGGCGAGACGCCTCCACCGGCGACGCAGGTCGCGCCGGTCGTGGCCGCGCCGACCGCGGAGTTCGAGGCAGCGCCCGCTCAGGAGCCCGCGGCGGAGGCAGAGCCCGTCCGCCCTGCGGCCATGGAAAGCACGCGGCGACGGACGCGTTCCCGTCGACCGCCGCGCACCTCGCCTCGGGGAAGTAAGCAGCGCGACGGTACACCGCAGTGGGAGTGGCAGTGACACGCATCCTGCTCTTGGCGCTGCTGCTCACGACGCTGCCGCGGGCCGCCCAGGCCCAGGACTCCCGGCGGGCGGCGCGGGCGCTCTTTCAGGAAGGCGTGGTGGCGCTGAACGAATCACGCTTCGCGCGCGCGCGCGACCTCTTCCGTCGATCGCTCGCGCTCTTCCCCAACGCGGGCACCGCCTTCAACCTCGCCGTCGCGCATGCGCGCACGGGGCACTTCGTAGAGGCCTCCGACCTCTATGGTGCGCTCCTGGATGAAGCCCATGGCTCGCTCCGCGCCGAGCAGCGGCGGGAGGTGGCGCGACTTCGCCGGGAGGCCGACGCGAACGTCGCTCACCTGGCGCTCGAGGTCCCGGACGCGCCCGACGGCCTCGTCGTTCGCGTCGACGGAGAGCGCGTGCTCGTCGGCCCGCTCCGGCTCGATCCCGGCGAGCATGTCGTCGTGGCCTCGGCGCCACGCTTCGAGACCCTTGAACGGACGCTGGTCCTCGAGCCCGGTGCGACGCGCGAGCTCGCGCTGGGCCTCATTCCCAGCCGGGCCGAGGGCGTGCTCATGGTCGAGAGCGATCCGCGTACCTACATCGAGGTTTCGGGACACGGAAGCGACCGCGGAACGCTCCGCCTGCGTCTTCCGCCGGGCATCTACGTGGTGCAGCTGCGCCGCGGGCGTCGCAGCCGCGATGTGGAGGCGGCCCTTCGGCCTGGGGGCGAGCTTCGGCTACGGATCGACGTTGAAGGGCGCCGGTCGGGGCTATGGATCGGGCTTGCAGCAGCGGCCGCAGCGCTAGCGGCCGGCGCCGCCGTCGTGGCGACCCGGGACCAGGTCGGCGACCCGCGTTCCGACGAGGTGTACGGCGTCATCACGACGCTCAGCGCGCCATAGACGGGGGCGCCGGGCCGGGCCCGGCGAGCGCCGCAGGACCCAGGGCCACCGAGACCATCGTCGGAACGCCGGCCTATACGGCCCGCGAGACAATCGTTGCGGCCGAGGACGTCTAGGACTTGTCACCGGGCGGGCTTGCAGCGGAGCTGGCTCTCGCGTCTCCTCGCTGGGCAAGCTGTGCTCGCTCGCTGGAGGTTCCATGCGTCCGCTCTCCCCCTTCCTCGTTCTCCGCGCGTCCTGGCTCCTGCTCGTGGCGGCCGCGTGCACCACCGGGGGCGCGGCGACGCCGACCTCGACCGGTTTCGACGTGAACGACGCCGTGTCGGCGACGGGGACGCCGGCCGCCGGGACCCGGGTAATCGACGAGCTGCCGGGCCTCATGGGCGTCGAGCTTGAGGCGGACGGTCTCACGCTCGTCCTCGACGCCGGGACGCCGGCGGACGGGCTGCCGGGCGTGGGCGACGTCCTGGTCTCCGGCCCGAGGCCGGAGGCTCCCTATGGCTTCGCACGGAAGATCTTGGCCGTCCGTGATCTCGGGGGGGACCGCTACGATTTCGACACGCGGCACGCGACGCTCACGGAGATCTTCCAGAGCCTCGACCTCCGCTCGGAGATCACGCCGCGGAGCGAGGTCTGGACCGACCCCGCGGACCCAGGGCGGGTCGGCCGCGCGACGAGCCCGCTCAACGTCGAGAACCGGATCGAGCTTTTCCCGACCGCAGGGACCGATGCCTTCCGCTGTGGCAACGGAGGCCTCGATGCCCAGATCACGGCGATTCTCGAGCTGGCGCCTGAACTCTACACGGACGTACGCATTCGCGAGGACCTCTCGGGCCCCATCGATGCGGTGCGCAGCGGGATTCTCGAGTCCGCGCGCCTGGGCATGGGCGGCCTCGTCGAGGTGGGCTTCGAGGGACGCATTCGCGGCGAGGCAGGGCTCCGCTGCACCTCGACCTTCACGGGCACGCCCATCGAGCATCGGACGACGATCCTGGTCGGGGGGGTCCCCACGGTCATCACGCACATCTTCACCCCGCAGGTGGAGGTTCTCGTCACGCTCGGGGCGGCCCTCGACCTGCAGACGCGTACGACGAGCGCCTTCCGCTTCGAGGCCGGGGTGGAGAAGCCGAGCGAGACCGAGGACTGGCGCTTCCTCGAGGGCGCGCGCCTCGTGCAGGTCACCCCGCCGGAGGTGCCGCCGGGGCGTGTGGAGCTCCGCGTCCAGGTCGACCCGTCGGTGCAGTACACGACGCTCCTCTACGATGCGATCGGACCGGCGGTGGGGCTGGGGCTCTCCTTCGATGCGCGCCTCGGCGTGGACCTGGTGCGCGACGCCTGTCCGACCTTCGACGTGACGGCCGCGGTGACGGCGGGCATTGGCGCCGAGGTGCGGCTGCCCGTCATCAGCCGGCCGCGAGCCCGGGTGTTTCAGGATTGGGTGCTCCTTGGGCCCGAGTCGATCTTCGGGGGACCCATTCGCCTCTGCGAGGAGGACGAACGGCCGGAGGACCCGGACGCCCCGCCGCTCGGCGACTGCGCGCCCATCGGCGACGACTGCATCGCCTGCATCACCGCCGGCTGCGGTTGGTGCGCCGAGGGCTGCGTCGACCTTCGGAACGCGGGCGGGCGCCTGAACGTATGCGACGACGGAGACATCTCGACCATCCTCTACCGCGAGTGTCCGAGCGACCCGTGCAGCGCCGCCACGGACTGCGGCGCGTGCGACGCGATGGAGGGATGCGGCTGGTGCGGCGACACCGGCGGGGCCGGCACGGGTACGTGCCTCTCGGATGTGCGGAGCGGCGAGTGCGGTCCGGACGAAGGGCATTGGCGCAATGGCGAAGGCGCATGCACCGACTGCACGACGTTCACGGACTGCTCTTCCTGCGCCGACAACCTGAACTGCGGCTGGTGCCCGGCAACGGGGTGCGTATCGACCTCGCGCGACCTTCGGCGGGCCTGCGGCGATGACGCGCCGTGGCCGGTCACGCTCGATGTGGCCTGCGACGACTACGAGAGCGTGGACGACCGCTGCGCGAGCCACGCGGCGTGTGGCGAGTGCACCCGGGACGTGAGCTGCTTCTGGTGCACCTCCACGGGGAGCTGCGACTCGGTGCGACGCCTGGAGGCGGGCTCCACGTCCTGCCGCGGCGCGGACGCGGACTTCCTCATCGATCCCAACGCCTGTGAGCCCTGCGACTTCACGGACTGCCGAAGCTGCGCGACCAACGGCTTCTGCCAATGGTGCGACGGCCGCTGCTTGAACGACTCGCGGGAGAGCTGCGAGGGGGACCCAGCGGTGAACCCGGCCGAGTGCGGCTGAGCCTCGCGCGACGGGACGACCCAGCGTCCTGGGCGCGGAACCTGCGCGCGGCCTGCGGCGTGTTTCGGCGCGGGCGCCGATGTGCCACCCGGCCGAAGCGGACCTAGGCTGCCGCCGTGCGGACGCCCCGAGACGGCACGCCGGTCGGCATTCGGCCACGCCACGCGCGGGGGCGCCTCGAAGTGGACGCTGCCTGGGCTGGGCTCCTCGGCGCGGGCCGGGGAGGCTGGCGGGGCCCGCTCGGACTGACGCCGTCCGGCGAGCCGGTGGTGCCCGGGGACCGGGGCGCCTCCGTGGGCGAGCTTGCCACCGTGGACGCGCAGGGCGCCGTGACCGGCCCGATGACGCCCGAGGCCGCGCAGCTGCTCGCGCTCCTGGCGCCGGTCGCGCTCGCGCCGCCGGACCAGCCCTTCGTCGTCGCGCAGCTCGCGCAAAGCCTCGACGGCTACATCGCCACGGAGGACGGCGCATCCCGCTCCCTGAGCGGCGCCGCCAACCTCGACCACCTGCACCGGCTCCGGGCGCTCGTGGACGTCGTCGTCGTCGGCCGGCGAACGGCGACCCGCGACGACCCGCGCCTGACCGTGCGCCGCGTGGACGGCCCCCATCCCGCCCGCGCCGTGCTCGACCCCTCCGGGCGCGTCGCGGCGAGCGCGCGGCTCTTCGCCGCCGACGGGGCGCGTTGCCTCCGCCTCGGCGCCGGGACCGGCCCCGCGCACGTAGAGCACGTGCGCGTGAGCCGGGACCCGCAGGACGTGCGCTCGGCCCTCGCGCGCGCTGGCTTGCGGCGCATCCTGGTGGAGGGCGGCGGCGAGACCGTGTCGGCCTTCGTCGAGGCCGGCGCCGTCGACCGGCTCCACCTCGCCGTGGCGCCCTTCTTCTTCGGGGCCGGGCGCCGGGGCCTCGCGCTCCCGGCCGCCCGCAGCGTGGCGGGCGCACACCGGCCGCGGCTGCGCCGCTTCGCGATGGACCCGGACGTGCTCTACGAATGCGCCTTCGCCGCGGGCGCGACCAGGACGTCCTGATGGCCGACGCGGACGCGACTCGTCCCGGCGACGAGGGCCGCGCGCCGCGCGCGATGCCAAGCGTCCAC
>JBCCAW010000705.1:0-2769 GCA_039814655.1 Myxococcota bacterium
CGACGGTGCGCCGCCGCCGCCCGTGCTTCAGCCCGTGGCGGACTTTCGGCTCCTGGACCAGCGCGGCGAGGCCTTCGGAAGCGCGGAGCTCGCGGGCCACGTGTGGGTGGCGAACTTCGTCTTCACGACCTGCCCGTCCGTCTGCCCGATGCTGACGCAGCAGATGGCCAACCTCGACCGGAGGTTTCAGGCCGACGCCCTGGAGGTGCGCCTCGTCTCCTTCAGCGTCGACCCCGGCCATGACACGCCGGAGGTGCTCGCCGCCTACGCGGCGCGGCATGGCGCGGACGCGACGCGCTGGCGCTTTCTGACGGGGCCTCCCGACGAGGTGAAGGCGGCCATCGAAGGCGGCCTCCGCATGCGCATGGGCGAGCGCGAAGCCCCGGGCGGCGACATCCCCCATGGGATGCACTTCGTTCTGGTCGATGCCGAGGGCCGCCTCCGGGGCTTCTACCGAAGCGACGGGGACGGGCTGGCGAAGCTGGAGCGGGACGTGGGGACGCTGCTCGGGGGGTGAGACCCGGGGGGGCGTGGCCGTTTCCGTTTCCGTTTCCGTGTCCGTGTCCGTTTCCGTGTCCGTTCCCGTTTCCGTTTCCGTTTCCGTTTCCGTTTCCGAGCCTCGCCCCCTGGCTCGGCTCAGCTGCGGCAGTGGCCGCGGGGGGCGCGGCGGAGGCTGCGGAGCTTCTGTCGGGTCTCGCTGGCGAGGCTCGAGCGCGGGTGGTTCGAGAGCAGGAGCTCCCAGGCGCCGCGCGCGTCCGTGCAGGAGTGCAGGGCGTAGAAGGCCTCGCCCATGCGGAAGAGGGCCCGGTCCGCGACGTCGCTGCGGGGGAACTCGCTGAGGAGCCGGCGAAGGTCCGCGAGCGCCGACGCCGGGCGGTCCTGGTCCAGATAGGCGCGCGCGATGAGGAGGAGCGCGTCGTCGGCCTTCGTGTCCTCCGCGTAGCGCGTGACGTACACGCGCATCAGCGCCCGGGCCCGGGCCTGATCGCCGGCCCGGTAGGCCGCTTCACCGGCCGCATAATGCGCCGCCCGGTCCGCGGGGATCTCGCTCTCGTCCAGCGGCATGTCCACACCCGCGCGCCGGGCCAGCGCTTCGATGCGCCGGTCCAGCTCCTGGAGCTGCGCCCCGGCCTCAGTGCGCGTGCGCGCGGCCTCGTTGCGGATCTCGGCCAGCGCGCCCTCGAGCGCTTGAATCTGCTCGCGCATGCGCGCGACGTCCGTGCCCAGGTCCGCGCTGTTGCGCGTGACCACGTCCGTGGCGCGCTGGAGCACCTCCTCCAACCGCGCGACTTGCTCCCGCGCGCCGGCGAGCGCCGTCTCCATCTCGGCGCGCTGGGCGTCCACGGTCTCGAGCGCCGCCTCGAGCTCGGCGATGCGCGTGTCCCGGGCTTCGGCCTCACGGGCGAGGCGCTCGCCCTCGACCTTCGGAAGGCAGCCGAGGGCGATGCTCAGTGCCAAGAGGAGCGCGCCGCGCATCAGCGCTCCGTGAACTCGACGCGGCGGTCCCGGCCCCAGGACGACTCGTCGGTGCCGCGGGACATCTCCTCGCCCGCCGAGGACGAGCTCACCGTGGCCTCGACGCCGAGCTGCTCCAGGTAGCGCTTGGCGGCGCGGGACCGGCGGTCGCCGAGCGCGAGGTTGTATTCCTCCGTCCCCCGCGGGTCCGTATGGCCCGTGAGATGGACCCGCGGCGTACCCCGCTCGCGGAGGCATCGTGCGTTCGCCTGAAGCGCGCTGCGGGTCCCGCTCGAGAGGTCCGCGCTGTCGAACTCGAAGTAGACCGTGTTCACGGTGCAGGCCTGAGGCGCCCGGCAACGGTTCCCGATGCACTCTTCGCCCTCGGGGCAGGGCGTCGCGTCGTCGCAGTAGCCGGGGATGGCGGCGCAGGCGCCGTTGCTGCACGCCTGGCCCGCCGGGCAGTCGACGCCGCGACAGGGGTCCACGGTCCGGCAGCGGTTGTCCACGCATTCCTCCCCTTCGGGGCAGGGAGTGGTGTCGTCGCAGTAGCCGGCGATGGGGTCGCAGCGGCCGCCGTTGCACCGCTCGCCGGCGGCGCAGTTCGAGTCGTCGCGGCACTGCTGGCACGTCCCGTCGACGCAGAGCTCGCCCTCCCGGCAGTCCGCGTCGTCATCGCAGCTCGGGTACTCGGGCCGGCAGCCGCTGGTGAAGGTGAGCCCCAGAGAGAGGCCGACCAGGAGGAAGCTTCGCATGGCCGAGTTCATGATTGGTCCCCTTCGGATGCTGGATCGCGGCGCCCGTACCTGGCGGTGGCCGTACATGGCGGTGCGCTGCGCGATGTCCGGTCGCCCCGCGCGCAGCTACCGCTGGGGGCGCATGGTGTCAAACGCCCCAGGGGGCGATCCGCTTCCCCGTTGGCGCAGTTGACCCGTCGAAGCGGCCGAGCGCCGCCTCTCTCTCGCCGGGCGCGTTGCCGGGAAGCCGGATCGCACGATAGGCTAAGGCCCTTCGCGCTTTACCCCGATTTCGTCGACCATGACTTACCCCGCCTCCCCGCCGGCCCGCTTCGGGCTCCTTCTGACTCTTCTTTTGGCCCTCGCGTGCGGCGACTCCGAGCGCGCCGCCACCACGGGCGTCGAACCCGACGGCGGCGCGGACCTCGGCGGCGGTGGCCTCTGCGTGGGCGGCGACGCGGACGGGGACACGATCTCCACGGCCGACGAGGCGACGCCGGACACGGACAACGACGAGGACGGCGACGGCATTCCGAACGCCGAGGACACGGACAGCGACGGGGACACGATCCTGGAC
>JBCCAW010000152.1:0-11033 GCA_039814655.1 Myxococcota bacterium
ATCATCGCGAAGATCGCCGCGAACGCCGCGCTCGTCGAGGCCCGGGAAGTCGGGCTGGTCAGCGTGGACGGCTACCGCGTCGGCGGGGCCGAGCAGCTCCAGCGCTACGCGGACCTGATGGGTGTCCGCATGGAGGTCGCCGACGACGGCCGTTCCCTTCGCCGGGCCCTCGCGCGCCTCGGGGACAAGGACCTCGTGCTCGTGGACACGGCGGGTCGCTCACCGCGGGACTTCGGCGCCCTCGAAGCCACCGCCGAGCTGCTCCGGGGCGCCGGCGAGGCCACGGAGACGCACCTCTGCGTGAGCGCCGCGGCCTCGGACGTCGAGCTTCGCGCCGTGGTCGAACGGCACCGCTGCCTGGACCCGGCCCGCCTGCTCGTGACGAAGCTCGACGAAGCCGTCTACCACGGCAGCATCGTCGCCGCGCAGACGCTCTCGGAGCTGCCCCTCAGCTACCTCACGACGGGCCAGCGCGTGCCCGAGGACATCGAAGTCGCCACGCCGGGACGCCTGGCCGGACTGCTCTGCGGCGAAGAGGTGCAGGCATGAGCGAGCATCAAGCCGAGGGTCTCCGCGCGGCGCGGCGCCAGGCGAAGGTCGTCCCGCTCCACCCCCGCGAAGAGCGGCGCGGCCCCCGGGGCCCCGTGCGCACCTTCGCCGTGACGAGCGGCAAGGGCGGCGTCGGCAAGACGCAGCTCAGCGCGAACCTCGCCGTGGCCCTCGCGAAGCGAGGACTGCGCGTCTTGCTCCTCGATGCGGACCTGGGCCTCGCGAGCCTCGACCTCGCGCTCGGGCTCCGCCCGGAGGACGACCTGCGGAGCGTCGTCCGCGGCGAGCGCAGCGTGGACGAGGTGCTCTGCGAAGGGCCCCTCGGCGTGCAGCTCGTGCCGGCCTGCCCCGGCCGCTTCGACATGGCGAACATGAGCCCCAGCGAGCGTCAGCGTTTGAACCGCGCGGTGCAGGACCTGGCGCAGGACTACGACGCGCTGATCATCGATACGGGCGCGGGCATCGGCAGCAACGCCGTGGGTTTTGCGGCCAGCGCCGACGAGGTGCTGCTCGTGGTGACGCCGGACCCGACGAGCATGCGGGACGCCTACGCGATGGCGAAGGTGCTGCACCGGCGGAGCGGCGTGGACCGCATCCACGTGGTGGCCAACCAGGTGTCCAGCGACCGCGAAGGCGCCGAGATGCACCAGCGCATCGAGGGCATCGTGAAGCGCTTCCTCGCCCTCGAGCTCCTCTACCTCGGCGCCATCCCCTTCGATGACGACGTGCGCGCCGGCGTCGCGGCGGGCGCGCCCTGCGTGCTCAGCGAGCCCCTCGGCGCCGCCGGCCGCGCCATCGATGGGCTGGCGCGACGCCTCTTTCCCGACTCTTCGCCTTCGCCGCTGCGCGAAGCCCTTTGACCCGGAGCCAGACCATGCCGGAAGAACTCCCCCCCATGCTCCCCCAGGCGCCCGCGGCGACCGCGGCGACCGCGCAGGCGACCTTCGCGCCGCGTGGCTACGCGGCCGCGGCCCAGCCCGCACGCGCGAGACACGAGCGGGACGCGCTGGTGCGGCGCGGGCTACCGCTCGTGCGCCGCTTGGCCTTCCGCATGGCGCGGCGCCTGCCCGCCAGCGTGGAGGTAGGCGATCTCATCGGCGCCGGAAGCGAAGGCCTGATGAAGGCCGCAGCGAGCTACGACGCAAGCAAGCACCCGCGCTTTGAACCCTATGCGGAGGCTCGCATTCGTGGCGCCATGCTCGACGAGCTTCGCGGCGCGGACCCGGTAACGCGCCACGGGCGGCAGAAAATGGCCGAGGTCGCGAAGGCCATCGCGACGCTCACGCAGCGGCTGGGCCGGCCACCGGAGGAAGCGGAAATTGCGGACGCCCTCGGCGTGCCGCTGGCGCGCTATCGCAAGCTCGCCGAAGACCTCGCCAAGGCTCCGGCGCTCGGGCACGTGGGCGACGTCTTGCCCGATGAGCTGGCCGGCGCGAGCACGGACCCCTCGCAGGCCTACCTCGCGCGCGAGCAGCAGCGCCTGGTGGCCGAGGCCATCACCCGGCTCCCGGAACGTACGCAGACGGTCCTCGCGCTCTACTACCAGGAGGAGTGCACGCAGGCGGAGATCGGGCGCATCCTGGAAGTCAGCGAAGGCCGCGTCTGCCAGATCCTCGGCGAGGCTGCCGCGCGCATTCGCGCCGAGCTCGGCCTGGAGAAGAAGGCGCCGAGGCGCCGCCGCAAGGCGCCCTCGACGGGACACACGAAGAACGCGCCCGGTGGCCCCGAGGCGGACACCAACGCCCGGAGGCCCTCATGAGCCACGGCATCTGGTCAGCGACGAGCGGCGCCGTCGCGCAAGAGCGCACGCTGGACGTGGTGGCGAACAACGTCGCCAACGCGAACACCACCGGCTACCGCGCCGACCGCGTGGCTTTCCGCGAGTTCCTCTCCCGGGCCCAGGCCGACGGCCCCGCGCCGGAGGACCTCCGTTACACGGCCGTCGACGAGGTGGTCTTCGACGAAGGGACGGGGATCATCAAGGCCACGGGCAACCCCCTCGACCTCGCCCTCGAGGGCGACGGGTGGTTCGTGGTGGAAGGCCCCGACGGCTTTCGCTACCAGCGCGCCGGGAGCTTCGTCGTGGGCGAAGACGGCACGCTCGCGACGCCGGACGGCCTCCCGGTAATGGGCCGGCCCGAAGACCCGCAGCGCCCGACGGCGGTCCGCATCCGGATCCCGAACGGCTCCGGGCCGCTCACCGTCGACGGCGACGGAACGCTCCGCGCCACGGTGGTGGACGCCAACGGCGTCGCCACGGGCGGCAGCCAGACCCTCGGCCAGCTCCGAATGGTGCGCTTCGAAGAGGGCGACGGGCTCCGCAAGGAAGGGCACACGCGCTTCCTTGCCGACGGTGTCCCCGGAGAGGCCTACGACACGGTGAGCGTGCGCCAGGGTTTCCTCGAGGGCGCCAACGTGAATGCCATCGCGGGCATGCACGAATTGATCACGGTGAGCCGGAGCTTCGAGGCCTTTCAGAAGGTCATCGACAGCTTCCAGGAGCTCGACCAGCGCACGGCGCGCGAGGTCGGCAGCCGCGGCTGACGCCATAGCGAAGGAGAGAGACGATGTTCAGAGCGCTCAGCACGGCAGCGACGGGGATGGAGGCGCAGCAGACGCGCATCGATACCACCGCGAACAACATGGCCAACGTGAACACGACGGGCTTCAAGCGAGCCCGCGCCGAGTTCCAGGACCTGCTCTACGACACGCAGCGCAACCCGGGAGGCCAGAACGGCCAGGGCGCCACGCTGCCGACGGGCATTCAGATCGGCCAGGGCACGCGGCTCGTGGGCACGATGCAGATGCATCAGCAGGGCACGCTCGCGCAGACGGGCAACCCCCTCGACGTGGCCATCGAGGGCCGGGGCTTCTTCCAGGTGTCGCAGCCGAACGGCGAGACGACCTTCACGCGCGCAGGGAACCTGAAGGTCGACGACCAGGGTCAGCTCGTGACCGTGGACGGATTGGCCCTCGAGCCGCTGATCACCATTCCGCCGGATGCCGCCTCCGTGACCATCACCGCCGACGGCATCGTGAGCGTGACCGTGGCCGGCGATACGCAGAGCCAGGAGGTCGGCCAGCTCCTGCTCGCCACCTTCCCGAACCCCGCGGGTCTCGAGGCAGTGGGACGGAGCCAGTTCCGGCCGACGACGGCGAGCGGCATCGCCCTCGTCGGCCCGCCAGGCCAGGACGGCACGGGGACGCTGAGCCAGGGCTTCCTCGAAGGATCGAACGTCGAGGTAGTCAACGAGATGATCGACCTCATCTCGAGCCAGCGCGCCTACGAGGTGAACCAAAAGGTCATCGAGGCCGCGGACGAGATGATGCAGCGCGCCACACGCTGACGCAGCAAGGGCACACGCCGGCCGCGGCTCGCGCCTAAGCTTGCGCCCATGCGTATCGGAATCGTGGGCATGGGCTGGGTGGGCTCGAGCGTGGCCATCTCGACGCTCCACGCGGGGATCGCCACGGAGCTCCTCCTCTTCGACCTTCGGCCCGAGCTGGCCGAGGGCGAGGCCATGGACCTCGCCCATGGCGCCAGCTTCTACCCGGGCGCCCGCGTGCGGGCCATCGACGACCTGGCCCTGCTCAAGGACGCGGACGCCGTGGTCGTGGCGGCGGGACGGGGCGGCCGCGCCGACGAGAGCCGGCTGGCACTCCTCGCCGACACGTCCCGCATCGCGCGGAGCATCGGCGAAGAGCTCGCCGGCGCTCGGGGCCTGCTGGTGGTCGTCTCGAACCCCGTGGACGTGCTCGTGCGCGTGATGCAGGAGGCGAGCGGCCTACCGCCGGAGCGCGTCATCGGCACGGGCACCATGCTGGACACGGCGCGGCTCCGGCGCCTTCTGGGTGCGCGCCTCGACCTGGCGGCGCGTTCCATCCACGCGAACGTGATCGGCGAGCACGGCGACTCGTCGGTGCCGCTTTATGCGGACGCGCGCATCGGCGGCGTTCCGCTCCGGGGCTGGCCCGGGTGGACGGCAGCCCTCGAGCCAGAGGTGACGGCGACGCTCCGCAACGCGGCTTACGAGATCATCGCGCGCAAGGGCGCTACCAACCACGCCATCGGCCTGGTGACGGCGAACCTGCTCCGCTGGATGCTACGCGGGGAGCGCCGTGTGCTCACCGTGTCGCGGGTGCAGGAAGGCGTCTTCGGCCTGCGGGGAGTCGCGCTTTCGTTGCCCACCGTCGTCAGCCGCGAGGGAGCGACGCTGGTGCAGCTCCCGGAGATGGACGCCCACGAACGCCAGGGCCTCGCGCGCTCCGCAGAGGTGCTCGACGAGGCGTGGCGGGAACTCGAGGGCGGACGCGCGTCGGGTGGCTGAGTCCACCGGCTCCGCCACGCATCGATGATGCACCTCGCTCGCGGCTGGCCGCTCCTGGAGCCGGGCAAGCGTGAGCTTCGAGTTCATGCCTGAGCGCAATGGCTGATCCGGTGCTTGGGACGCTCCGGGCCGCGCGTGGGGCGGCCCCGCCTTACGCGACCACCGCGAGGTCCGCGAGCGCGTCGTCCGTACCGCGACGGTCGCGGATGCGCTTTTGGGCCGTGGGACCGAGCGTGAGCTTCATGAGCTGCACCACGTCGAACAGGTCCTTCGGCGCGAGCCCGGCCTCTTCGAGGTCCGCGCGCACGCGAAGCGCCATGGTCTCGAGCCGCGCGTAGAGCGCGCCGAGCGGTCGCGCGCCGACGGTGAGACCCGGAGCCATCCACCGGGCCTGCGCCTGGGCGATGCGCGGAAGGACGACGAGGCGGGCGTCCGGGCGGGGCGCGGCGAGGAGCAGCGTCACCAGGGCCCAGCTGGGCGTCTGACCGAGCGCCCTTTCGAGCGCCTTGACGAGGCCGTCGAAGGCCCGGACGAGGGCTCCCCGGCTCTTGGCGACGGCGAAGAGAGCCTCCGCGACGGCGGCGCGACCGGACGCCTCCATGGCCGCGAAGCTCTTTCGCTCCTTGCTGGCGATGAGATCGGTACGGGTCACGGCCGTCGTAGCCGCGTCCATCAGCCGCTCCGCGTCACTGTCTCGCACCGCCTCGCGCATCTTGGTGCCGGCCGCCACGAGCGCGTCGCGATGACACAAGAGCGGCCGCTTTCGGCCGTCGCCACGGTGGGCGATCACGTAGTCGTCGTCGCCGAAGCCGTCCGCGAAGAGCTCGCGGAAGTAAGCCAGCTGCTCTTCGAGAGCGATGGGCCGCTTGCGGTTCCCCGTCGGCTTCGTCTCCCCGGCCATCTCGCGCAGCGCCTCGGCCACGTCGAGGGCCTCGTCGTGGCGTCGGTCGGCGGGCTCGAGCAGGTGGTACCAGCCGCGCTTGAAGCGACGCTGGCGCCCATCCTCGAACTGGACGCGAACGCGGTCTTCGCGCTTCTTGAGCACGAGGCCGAGGCCCCATTCACGACGCTTGGCGTGAGAGAAGAGCGCGGGCGCATCGGCCGAGGGCATGAGTTCATCGATGGCAGTGGCGGTGGAAACGGCGTGGAGACTCAAAACGTTCCTTGCTGTGGGGGGACGGGTGCGTGCGCTTCTAGGCCGCCGATTTTCATCCAGAGGCCGAGAGCGCAGCGCGCGGCGAGCGCCATGGTCGAAGCCCGTGCTCGGTTCCGGCCGGCCCTCCCGGGCCCCGGCACGGTGCGCCCGCTGCCGAGCGCCCGAGGAAGCGATGACTCGAGGGTCACGCGCCGAGCTGTGGCGCCGAGCTGCAGGCGTGTCGAAACGGTCTCCAGTCGTCTTGAGACGACGAGCCGCGACGTACACACCTGCAACGACACTCGCTATGTGTATAGAACACTACCCCATTTTCGTCGTTAACGCAAGCCCCATCAACGGACATCGCCTCCGAAGCCCGCGTCGCTCAGCGGCTCTTTCGCCGATGGTCTCCTCGCGACAATGGGCGGTTCGCCGTCTACGCGCGGCCGGCTCTCTTGGAGCTGAGGGGCCGCGAAGGCGCCGAACCTCGGCTCTACGCGGAGCCGGTGGGGCGTGAGTATCCGGCCTACGCCTCCGGCGCGCCGAGCACCTTCAGCAAGAAGGCGTATTGAAGCGCCACCTCGGCGAGGCGATCGAAGCGGCCGGACGCGCCACCGTGGCCGGCTCCCATGTTCGTATAGAGCAGCAGCAGCCCGTCGCTCGTGCGCTCGTGGCGCATCTTGGCGACGTATTTGGCCGGCTCCCAGTAGGTCACACGCGGGTCGCTGATACCGGCGGTGACGAGCATGGGCGGATAGGGCTTCGGGCCCACGTTGTCGTAGGGGCTGTAGCCCGCGATGCGCGCGTAGACCTCCGGGTCCGTTTCCGGGTTGCCCCACTCCGTGTACTCCGTCGGCGTCAGCGGGAGCGACGCATCCATCATGGTGTTCAGGCAGTCGACGAAGGGCACGGCCGCCACGCCGGCGCCGAAGAGTTCGGGCTCGAGGTTCACGGTGGCGCCGACGAGCATGCCGCCCGCCGAGCCGCCCACGAGGGCGATGCGCCCGGGGGCCGTGAGGCCCTCGTCGACGAGGCGCCGCGCGCAGGCGAGCGTGTCCGTGAAGGTGTTCTCCTTGTGGGCGAGCTTGCCACCGTCGTACCAGGCCCGGCCGAGCTCGCCTCCACCGCGCACGTGGGCGATGGCGCAGACGAAGCCCCGGTCGAGGAGCGAGGGCCGCGAGGTGCTGAAGCTCGCGTCGATGCTGATGCCGTAGGCGCCGTAGGCGTAGAGGTAGAGCGGCGTCTCCGGCCCCGCGTCGAGATCCTTGCGCTTCACCACGCTGATGGGAACGCGCGTCCCGTCCTCGGCCGTGGCGAAGAGGCGCCGGGCCTCGTACAGGCTCGCGTCGTAACCCGAGGGGATGCGCTGCACCTTGCGCACGGTCTGCGCGCCGCTCTCGAGGTCGACGTCGATGACCGTGCGCGGCGTCGTCAGCGACTCATAGCGGACGCGGAGCGTCGTCGACGTGAGGTCGACGTTGGCGCCGGGAGCCAGGTCATAGACCGGCTCGCGCACCTCGACGCGGCGGCGCGCGCCGTCGGCCAGGCGCTCGATGGTGAGCTGCGGCAGCCCGGCCTCGCGCTCCACGTGCACGAGGTGCCCGTCGAAGACCACGCTGCCGTGGAACATCACGTCGTCGCGGGGGGCGAGGTGCTCCTCCCAGCGCGCCTCGAAGTCCCCGGCGCCCAGCTGCTCCGGGCTCACGGTGGTGAGCCGATAGTTGCGATGCCGGTCGTTGGTGCGGATCAGCAGCCGCGGCTCCCCACGAAAGCGCGGGTGGTGGTCCACGTCGTAGAGGTGGCCCTCGCGGCGCGCGAGGACGCGCTGGAGCGCGCTCTCCGGCGACCGGAGATCGAGGAGCCAGACCTCCGCGGACTCCTTGTCCCGGCTGCTCACGACCAGGTAGCGCTCGTCGCTCGTCTTCGAGAGGCCGAGCCACATGCGGGCGTCGGTCTCTTCGTAGAGCACCGCGTCGTCAGCGACGTCCGTGCCGAGGCGGTGCCGGAGGATGGCCTGGGGACGAAGCTGCGGGTCGAGGCGCGCGTAGAAGACGTGCGTCCCGTCCTGGCTCCACACGACGCTCCCGGAAGTGTTCGGCACCTCGTCGGGCAGGAGCGCAGCGCCGGCGAGGTCCAGGACGCGCAGCACGTAGCGCTCGGACCCGTCCGCGTCTTCGCTGAAGGCGAGGCGCCCGTCGTCCGGGCTCACGGCGAGGGCGCCGACGGAGAGGTAGTCCTTGCCTTCGGCGCGCGCGCTCTCGTCGAGGAGCACCGCCTCGGCGCCGGGTTTTCCGCCGGCGTCCCGCGCCCGGAGATGCACCGGGTACTGCTTGCCCTCTTCCCAGCGGTGCCAGTACCAGTAGCCGCGCTTCCGGTAAGGGACGCCGTCGTCGTTCTGGGCGACGCGCCCCTCGAGCTCCGCGCGGAGCTCGTCGCGCAACGCCGCGTCGAGCTGACGCTCGAGGTAGGCGTTCTCCGCCTCGAGGTAGGCGCGAATCTCCGGGTCCCGCACCTCCGGGTACGCCGGATCCCGGAGCCAGTCGTAGGGGTCCACGCGCGCGCGGCCGTGCGCTTCGTGCGTGCGGGGCACGCGCTTGGCCACCGGCGGCGTCGCCTGCGGGGTGTCGTCGCCGGCGCCCATCAGGCGCGGAAGATCTTGATCTCTTCGAGCACGATGTCCTGCGCGGGCCGGTCCCCCGGGCGCGTCGGCACGTTGGCGATGGCCTTCTGCACGTCGTGCCCGCCGACGAGCTCGCCGAAGACCGCGTGACGGCCGTCGAGGTGCGGCGTGGGCACCTCCGTGACGAAGAACTGGCTGCCGTTCGTGCTCGGGCCGGCGTTGGCCATGCTGAGCACGCCGGGCTTGTCGTGACGAAGGCTACGGTCGATCTCGTCGGCGAAGCGCCAACCGGGGCCGCCGGTGCCGTTGCCCCGGGGGCAGCCGAGCTGGATCATGAACTGGGGAATGACGCGGTGGATGATCGTCCCGCTGTAGAGCGGCTTCGAGGTCTTCTCGCCGGCGGGGTTCGTCCACTCGACCTGGCCCGTGGCCAGCGCGACGAAGTTGGCCACGGTGCGCGGCACCTCGGCTTCGAAGAGCTTGGCGGTCATGGCGCCCATGCTCGTCTGGATGGTGGCGCGGAGCTCCCCCTCTCCGGGGACGAGCTCGGCGATGGGCGGGGCGGGCGTGTCGGGCGAAAGGGCCATGGCGCGTGCCTAGCACGCGACGTTCGCCCTCGCGACGGTCGTCCCTCAGGCGGCGGCGACTTCGGGCCGGCCCACGAGACGGCGCCGGAGCTTCTCGCGGGCGCCGTGCTCGATCTGCCGCACGCGCTCCCGACTGATGCCGTAGACGTCGCCGAGCTCGGCCAGCGACGGCCGGTCGTCGCTCATGAGCCGAAGCTCGAGAATGCGTCGCTCGCGGTCGTTCAGGTCGCCGAGGGCGTCGTCCACGATGACGCGCAGCCGGGCCCGGAGGTCCTCGAGCACGACGGTCTCGTCGGGCCCCGCACCCTTCGACGCCATGCGGTCTTCGAGGGTCATGTCCTCGCCGGTCGGCGTGCTCAGCGAGAGCGTCGCCTGGTCCAGCTGCATGAGGAGCTCGCGCATGCGCTCCGTCGGAAGCTCGAAGCGCTCGGAGAGCGCGTGCACCACGTCGTCTCCGGTCAGCCCTGCCTCGAGGAGCTTCGCGCGCTCGCGGCGGAGGGCGAAGAAGACTTTCGTCCGGTAGGCACCGCAGCCCGCGCCGATCATCGTCTGGCTGCGCACCACGAAGTCGAGAATGCACGCGCGAATCCAATGGCTCGCGTAGGTGCCCAGGCGAATGCCGCGCTCCGTGTCGAAGCGCTCGATGGCCAGCATGAGGCCCACGTGGCCTTCGCTGATGAGGTCGTCGAGGGGCACGCGATAACGGCGGTAACGCTTCGCGATGGCGTGCACGTGGCGGAGGCTCGCGGCGACGAGCCGGTCCATGGAGCGGCGGTCGCCAGCGCGGGCCTGGCGAACGAGCTGAAGCTCTTCTTCACGGTCTAGCGGGGCGACGTCGTACATCATCATTTCTGGCCTCGGCGAAATCTCGAATCGAATCGCTCCGAAATCGGACGCTTTTCGACCAGCGGCTCGACAGAATCTCTACGACACTTCCAAGGGCCTGTCATCCCTCACCATTTCGGCCCTGAGGCTCTCTCGTGCAGACGGCGCCATCCCTCGGTCTGATCTTCCGTGTAAACGGCTCAATTCGGCCTTTCCGAAGCATCCGCGTTCGCGGATATCGGTTTTATCGATCGCCGTGCGGATACGCACGCGTGATGCACGGCGCAGGTGCGGGCCGCCTTGGACGGGCGCGGCGGAAGGGCCTCAGCGGAGGCGCGCGTAGGCGCCGTCGTGATACAGCAGCGGCTGCACGTCGGCGGAATCCGCGGCGACGACCTCGCCGATGAAGATCGCGTGGGTGCCTTCGTCGTGCGTGCGCCGCGTCCGACACTCGAGCTGCATGGCGGCTCCGGCCAGGAGCGGCGCTCCCGTGCGCGCGCCCGGGCTCCAGTCGATGCCTGCGAATCGATCGACGAGCTTCGCGTCGGAGAAACGGGCGGAGAGGGCCTCTTGGCCGGCAGCCAGCACGTTCACGCCGAAGATCCCGCTCTCGACCATGACGCCGTAGCTGTTCGACGTGCGATTGCAGCACACGAGCACGAGCGGCGGGGACGCGCTGACGCTCGAGAACGCCGAGACGGTCATGCCGTGCGGTCCGGCCCCGCCGGCCGAGGTGACGACGGTGACCCCGCTGCACCAGCGACGGAGCGCGGCCTTGAACGTGCCAGCGTCGACGGCGTCGGGGGTCCGGTCCTCCACGAGGAGCTTATGAGGGCCAAGGGGCCCGGACCGCAAGCGGCTTCAGGGACGGAGCGCGTCGGGGAGAGAGGCCGGGTCGAGCCCGCTCATGCGCACCAGGAGGCCGTAGAGGCGGTCGGCCGCCCGCGCGTCCTTGGAGGCGGCGCTCGGCACGCCTTCGGACCCGTCGG
>JBCCAW010000561.1:0-3972 GCA_039814655.1 Myxococcota bacterium
CGAGGAGTTCGACCTCGGCGCGGTGACCGCTGCCAACCTGAGGCCCTTCGACATCGTCGCCGATTTCGGGCCCGCCAGCCTCGAGATCACCCTCAACTTCGAGAACACGCTCGGCGGCATGGACTTCCGGGACTGCGCCGGCGCGGGCGTGGCGACCATCGGCTACGAGCTCTTCTCGAGCGTCGAGGGCGTGCTCGCGACGGAGTTCGGCGTGCCCTGCGCCAACACGCTCTTCGTCGATGACGCGCCGGCCGCCGACTACACCTTCTCCAGCATCACCGCCGACGGCATCGACGGCACCAAGTGGGGGCCGGACGCGGCTTGTGCAACCATCGGTGCCTTCCCGGTCTTCGGCGAGGACGCGGGCACCGTCGTGCAGTACGACTGCTTCCTGCTCATCGAGCCCTGAGACCCCTCGCGGGGGCCGGCGCGAGGAGCGACTCCTTGCCGCGGCGCCCGCGGCTACTTACGTACCTCCCTGTGTTCCGGCTCCCGCCGCTGCCGCCTTTCACCAAGGCCTCGCTGATCGCGTTCTTCGTGTGCCTGGTGCTCGAGAACGTCGCGCTGAACTTCCTCGGCCTGAACCCCGAGGTCGTGCTCGCTTTGATGCTGACCACCGGGTCCCTCGGCGTCGAGAACCTCTGGCAGCTCTTCACCCATCCTTTCCTGTCCATGCCGGGACCGGAGGGGCTGACGGGCTTTCTCATCAGCGGCCTCTTCTACTGGTGGATGATGGCGCCCTTCGAGGCGCGCTACGGGGGTCGCCGCGCGGCCCAGCTCGCCTTGGCCGTCGTGCTCGGCTCCGGCCTCGCCGCGCTCATCGTGGGCAGCTTCTTCACGCCCGCGCTCATCGCAGGCTTCGGCGAGATCGTGAGCGGCGTCATCGCCGCCTACGCCTGGTCCCTTCGCGGCCGGGGCTCGCTCTCCCTCTTCGGGGTCGTCGACCTTCGCGCCGAGCAGCTCCTCGGCCTGCTCGTGGCGTTTACCTTCCTCCAGTTCATCGTCGCGCCCTCGGCGGCGGTGCTGGCCGCCGGCCTCGCGTCCATCGGCATCGGCGTGGCCTCCATGGAGTGGATGCAGCGCCAGGGCCGGTCGAAAAAGACGCCGCGCAAGCGCAAGGACAGCGGCTCCCGGCGCCGGCGAAACGGGCTCCGGGTCATCGAGGGCGAGGGCGAAGGCGGCGGCGAAAGCGAGCCGCCCAAGTGGCTCAACTGAGCTTCGTCGCTGCTCCGCGTCCCCCCGCGCCGCGTGGATGACGCGCCGCCTTGAAGAAACGCCCCGTCCCCGCCGTCGACCCATCGCTTGCCACCCTCGAGGCCCTCATGCGCTCCTCTGCTCTCATCTCGCTCCTCTTCGCCAGCCTGCTGGCGGCCTGCTCTTCGTCGAGCAGCCGCATCGACCTCTACGACGAGTGCCTCGTCGCCAACGAGTGCTTGCTCGGCGGCCCCGTGGACGGCGAGGCGGTCTGCCAGCCGCTGGCCGGCGACCTCTTCATCGACCGGGCCATCTGCAGCTACGTCTGCGACTTCACCCGGAACCCCGCGGATCCGGACCAGGACTGCCTGGTGGCGCCCGGCTCGGGCCTGCAGGGGCGCTGTGACTTCCCGCCGGTCACCAACCCCAACGACGCCCGCGAACCCGTGTGCCTCGAGCGCTGCAACGCGGACGCGAACTGCGCGCCTGGCTTCGTGTGCGACCCCGTCGACTTCGACCTGGGGGACGGCACCTTCGAGCGCGACTTCATCTGCGTGCCCGAGTGAGCGCGGCAGAGGCGGCCGTGGCGGCCGCCGGCGCCGAAGCCTGATACACCCCTCGCGATGCGCGCACTCTGCTCTCTCGCCTGGCTCTGGCTCGTCGCCTGCGGAGGCGATGACCGGCGCGTCCCCTTCCAGGACACGCCCGCGGCGGACCCGTCGGAGGACCCGCCGACCGAGCCGGCGCCCTTTGCGCCCGCCGAGAGCCGGGCCATTGCTCCGGACACGCCCACGCTCGACCTCGAGGGCGCCGAGCTCTCCGGAGCCGGCGCTGACCTACGCGCGCTGCTTCCCGTCGACGTCGACGACGACGGCGACCAGGACGCCTTCGCGCTGGCCTTCACGGCGCGCGCTGGCGAAGCGGCCTCGCTGGTGCTCCTGGCAGCCCGGCGCGAAGACGCCCGCTTCGTGACGCGGCCCCTCGCCCGCCGGGCCTTTGCCGCGGGCTGCGCGCTCGAGGAAGCGACGCTGTCGCGGCCCACGCCGGGCACGGTCCTGGCGCAAGCAGGCGTGCGCTGCCCCCTTCCCGAAGACGCCGAGGCCCAAGGCGAGGCGGAGCCCGGCGAGGGCCTAACGCCCTCGGTCCAGGTGCATTTCGTGGCGTCCGTCGAAGCCGCGCCGCGGCTCCTCGAGCGCTTCGCGCTGCATGCGGGGCCCGTCGCGCTCGGCCTCGCGCTCCGCCCCGGCGACCTCGACGACGACGGCCACGAGGACCTCATCGCCACGGTCCTGGTGACGCCCGAAGGCCGGGAGACGCAAAGCCTCGAGCTGCACTACGTGAACCGCCCCGGGGGCCTGGCGCGCGACCGCGAGGCGGGGACGCCGGTGGAGTCGCTCCTCGAGGGGCCCGGCGCCGCGGCCGTGGGCAGCGCGCTCTGCGCCGGCGAGCTCGCGCAGCTCGAGCTCGGGCCGCGGCGCGGCGTCACCTGCCCCGAGGGCTGGGCGCGGCGCGGCGCCCTGACGGCGCTGAAGGAGCGACTGGCCTCCGGCGCAGGCCAGCTCGCCGCGACGCTTGCGGAGGCCGACGGCTTCGGCCTCACGGCCGAGGAGCTCGGCCTGGGGCCCACGACGGGCATCACGCTGCTGGACCTCGGCCCAGCGCCCGGGGTCTCCGCGGCGACGGCGCGTCACGGCGCGCTCGCCTTCACCTCCGAAGGCGACCTGGAAGTGCGCGGCCGGCCGGCCTTCCTCGTGGCGCTCCCCGGTGGCTCGCGTTCCGCCGCCGTACCCGGCGCGCTCCCGCTCCGGGACGTGGGGCTCACCCGGGGCGTCGAGGGCATCGTGCGCCGCTGCGCTGGCTACGCCGCGCGGCTGGTGCCCACCGGTCTCGGCCGGGTCGCCGGCGCTGCGCCGGAGACCGTACTCGTCGCCGAGGCGCCGCTGGTGCCGTGCCCGGCGGTCCCGCCCCAGGGCGACGACGGCGGCTGGCGCGTGCTCGGCTGGGCGCCTCAGGGGCTGCTCGCGGCGCGGCTCGCGGAGGCCCCCGCGCGCGTGCTCGTTCCGCTCACCGCCGATGGACGCGCGGCGGGCGCGCCGGAGGTGCTCTCCGCGGGCGAGGCCCCGCCGGTCCCGCTCCGCGGTGGGCGGGTCACGCCCGACGGCCGCACCTTCGTGCTGGAGACGCGCTATGGCGTGCTTCGCGTGCGCGCCGGCGAGAGCGCGCTCTGGCGGCCCGCGGGGTGGGACGCCTTTCCGGGGCCGCGCGCCGCCGCCGTCGACGCGACGGGCGAACGCGTCGCCGTGTTGGCGGGCGATCGCGTCGTGCTGCTCCTGGCCGCCGACGCGGCCCCGCCGGAAGAGCCCTCGAGCCGCGGGCTGCTGGGCGACGCCGTGGTGGGCGACGCCGTGCTGGGCGACGCCGTGCTGGGCGACGCCGTGCTGGGCGACGCCGTGCCGGGCGAAGCCGAGAGCCAGCAAGCTCCGACACCGCACGCTCCGACACCGCACGCTCCAACACAGGCAGACGACGTCCGTTGAACGGCAGCGAGGCGCCTGGTAGGTGCTCACGGTGTTTTCCGAGGTCTCGGTGACGCGCGCGTTCGTGGCCGGAGCCTTGCTTTTGTTGGGGCTCGCGAGCTGCGGGGCCCGCCAGCGCCCGGCGCCGGTCCCGTGCATGTCGGACCGCGAATGCCGCGCCGAACGCATCTGCCATGAAGGCCGCTGCCGCTTCCTGGCCGAGGTGCGCAGCGAGCTGAGCGCAGCCGACGGACGCCGGGCG
>JBCCAW010000150.1:0-11111 GCA_039814655.1 Myxococcota bacterium
CCTGCGCGCTCATCGGCGCCCTCCCCGTGCTCCTCGGAGCCTGGGCTCGCCGCCGCGCAGGGGCCGCGCCGCTCGCGCCGGACCCGCGGGCCTCGCACGCCGCGGACACGCTCCGCCTGCTCCACGGTCGGATCCCGCGTCCCGCGCACGCGGACGCCCTCGACGCCTACTGGGTCACGGTGATCGACCACGGCCTCAACGCCTCGACCTTCGCGGCGCGCGTCGTCGCGTCGACGGGCTCGGACCTGACCTCCTCGGTGCTCGCCGCCCTCGGTGCGCTGAAGGGTCCGCTCCACGGCGGCGCTCCCGGGCCCGTACTCGACATGCTCGACGCGGTCGCCAGGCCCGAGCGCGCCCGCGCGTGGCTGACCCGCGAGCTCGACGCCGGCCGGCGCATCATGGGCATGGGTCACCGCGTCTACCGCGTGCGGGACCCGCGCGCGGCCGCCCTCGAGGCTGCGCTTCGCCGTCTCGAAGGGGCGAGCCCGCGCCTCGCGCTGGCGCGGGCAGTGGAGCGCGAAGCAGAAGCGCTGCTCGCGGAGCGGAAGCCCGGGCGCAGGCTCCGGGCCAACGTGGAGTTCGCCACCGCGACGCTGCTCGAAGCCCTCGCCATCCCGCGGGAGGCCTTCACGGCCTTCTTCGCCTGCGCCCGCGTCGCCGGCTGGTGCGCTCACGCCGAGGAGCAGGCGGCCACGGGGCGACTCCTTCGCCCGCGCGCCCTCTACATCGGCGCATCGCCCACGCCGTGAGCCGCCGCGGCGCTTCCCAGCGCGGAGCGAACGCGAGACCCTGTGGGGGCGGCGCGGATTGCCGGGGGAAGGAGCGAGGACATGAAGCGAGCCAGCGTAGCCTGGGTGGGGCCTTTGGCCCTCGTGTGGCTCTTCGGGTGCGGCGACGGAAGCGTCGGCCTGTGCCCCGATGTCGCGGGCGGAGACACCGGATTCTCCTTCACCGTGACCGGCGGCGGCGGCGCCGAGGTCTGCGGCGTCGCTCAGTCGGGCGACAGGGAGGGCTGGGGAATCCGGCTCGTCTCGGCCGCGGACGCGACGACGCTGGCGATCTTCGGGGGCGTCGGAGGCCCTCCGGAGCCCGGCACCTATCCGATCTCCTCGGACCTCGAGAGCCCGGGCGCGGACTTCGTGGCACTCGCCATCTTCGACGACGCAAGCCTTGGCGGCACCTTCACCTCGGCCACCGGCATCCTCACCATCGACGCCTCGTCGGCGAGCGGGTCGACCGGGTCGTTCGTGTTTTCGGCCGTCGAGAACGGAACGACGGGCCCGACCATCGACCTGCGCGGCGTCTTTCGAACGATCGAGGGAGACCTCTAGCCGAACGCGGTAGCGTTCGCGCATGACGCCCGGAGGAAGGAGCCGCAGCCCACGCCACCTGCTGGTGGCGGCCTTCATGGCGCTCGTGTGGGGCGCGCAGCTGCACTTCGTCATCGCGGCCTACGATTCGCCGCACAAGCACTTCGGGTACCAGCCCTTCAACGAGTCGAGCACCTGGGAGGCGCAGATCGTTCGCGTGACCCGCGACGGCCGGCGCGAGGACATTCGCCACGGCTGGGAGGGCTATCGCTGGGACGAGCTCGTGCGCGGCCGCGGCCTCGACGTGCCCTTCGTGCGCCATCACGCCTCCTACGGCGCCGCCGCGACGCTCGACCTCTTTCAGCAGGCCCTCGACTGGGTCGCGACGCACACGCCCGCGGACCGCAGCACGCATCACTTCGAGGCCCAGGTGATCGTCGTCCGAAACGCGGGCGAGCCGCGCCTCCATCAGCTCCGCAGCGTCACGCGTCCCCCATGAGCGCCTCCAGCGCGAAGGCGGGGTTCTTCGAACGGCGCATCAACGTGCGCGCCATCGGTCTTCTACGTCTCCTCGTCGGCCTGATCACCCTCGTGCACCTCGGGCCCTTTCTCGAGGCCGCGGTGCCCGGGCGCTACTTCGCCGAGCGCTTCTTCGTCCCCTTCTTCGAGGGGTTCCCGGTCCTGAGCGTCGAGGGGTACCGCCGCACGCTGCTCGTCGGGGTCGGTGCCGCGCTCGCGCTGTCGGCGGGTCTCTTCACGCGGGCCGCAGCCGCGCTCACGTTGCCCGTCGTCAGCTTCAACGTGCTGAGCAATCAACTGCACTTCGGCCACAACCGCGCCTTTCTGATGACGCTGCTCTTCGGCCTGGCGCTGCTGCCCTCCGGGGCCGCCTTCAGCCTCGACGGTTGGCGCCAAGGGCGGCGCGGCACGCTTCCGGACGAGACGGCGCCGGCGTGGCAGCTCGTCCTGGTCCGCGGCCTCGCCTGCACGCCCTATCTGGCCTCGGGCTTCAGTAAGCTCGTCGACCGGGACTGGTGGGGCGGCGTGGTCATGGCCGACCGCATCGCCCGCTACCGCCACGTCGCCGAAGGCCTGGGCGTTCCGCCGGCGCTCATCGATCCCATCGCCTCGCATGGCTTCAACGCCGTGATGTGGAAGATCGTGGTGCTCACGGAGCTCTTCATCGGCGTCGGGCTCTGGTTTCGGCGCACGAAGCTGACGGCCATGGTCGCGGCGCTCGGCTTCCACCTGCTCATCGAAATCACTTCGACGGTCAGCGTGTTCAGCTTTCTCGGAATCTCGGCGCTGCTGCTCTGGGTGCGGCCGGCGATCCGGGAGCGCGTCCTACATCACCGTCCAGCCGACCCTTCCTCCCGGCGCGTGCGGGCGGCCGTCGCCCGCCTCGACTGGCTCCATCGCTTCGAGCTGCGTCCCGTCGAGGCTGCGGAGCTCATGGTGGAAGACGTCGACGGGAGCCGCTGGACTGGCCGCGCCGCGCGGCGCCTCGTGTGGAGCCGGCTCCCGCTCACGGCGCCCTTCGCGGCGCCGCTGCGGCTCGTCGACGTGCTCCGTCGCCGGCTCTGGCGCTGAGCGCCGAGAGCCCTTCGCCCTCGCTCGCGCGGCCCGGCCCATTGCCGGCGCGCCGGACCAAGCCCAGACCCGCGATATGAGGGACCTCGAAGCATGATCGGCGTGGCCCTCGTCGCGCTGGGCGCGGTGGCCGGTCCGCTCAGCCCGCTTCGATGGCGCCACCGCGTGCTCGTCGTGCACGACGCCGGCGGAACCGCGCCCTGGCTCGAGGACCAGCTCGCCCAGCTTCGCGCTGCGCGCGCGGCCAACGTCGCGCGGGAGCTCGTCGTCTTGGTCTGCCGCGACGGCACGTGTCGCGTCGACGAGGCGTCGGGCCTCGCCTTCCCGGGCCTTCAACTCGACGCGTGGCTGCTCCAGCGTTCGCTGCGCCTGCAGGCGCCGGGGCTCGTTTTCGTCGGAAAGGACGGCCAGGTGAAGGCGCAGCGAGGCGAGCTCACGCCGCCGGCGATGATGCACGCTTTCATCGACACGCTCCCCATGCGCCAAGGGGAGATGCGCTGAGCTCAAGGCGCCGTCGCCAGGAGACGTCTCCGGAGGCCGTCTCCAAACGCCGTTTCCGGAAACTCAGGGCTCTTCGGGCAGGAGGCTCGGGCCGCCGTCCTTGGCGCCGCCGAAGACCTTCGAGCCCGGCGGCACGGAGCGCGGCAGCCAGACGTTGCCCCCGATCACCGAGCCCGCGCCGATGATCGTCTTGCCCCCGAGGATGGTGGCGCCCGAGTAGACGGTCACGCCGTCCTCGAGCGTCGGGTGCCGCTTGTCCTTGTTGCCCTTCCGCGGAATGGACAGCGCGCCGAGCGTGACGCCCTGGTAGAGCTTCACGTCGTCGCCGATCACCGCCGTCTCCCCAACGACGACGCCGGTGCCGTGGTCGACGAAGAAGCGCTCGCCAATACGCGCGCCGGGGTGGATATCGATGCCCGTGCGCGAGTGGGCGTGCTCGCTCAGGATGCGAGGGAGCATGGGCACGCGGCTCTGATGAAGCTGGTGCGCGACGCGGTATGCGGTCACTGCCGCGACGGAGGGGTAGGAGAAGACCACCTCCTCGATGCTCTCCGCCGCCGGGTCGCCTTCGAAGGCCGCCACGACGTCGCCGTTCAGCTTGCGGCGAATCTCGGGGATCGCGTCCAGGAGCGCGAGCACGACGTCCTCGCCGGACCCCGGGGGCGGGCATTCCTGGCAGGTGCCCGCCCAGTGCTGGTACGTCAGCGAGCGCTCGATCTGCTCGACGAGCAGGTCATGGGCGCAATGGAGATGCTCCGCGAGGGAGTGACGCAGGTTGTCCGGGTGGAGCCGACGCGTCGCGTAGAAGCCCATGTAGAGGACCGTCGCGAGCTCCTGGTAGGCCTCGATGACCGCGCGCTTGTTGGGAAGCGCGGAGCTCTCGAGGTTATTGATGGCGAGGTCGCTCGCGTAGCTCTCGCGGATGGCGTCGATGGACGCCTCGAGGGCTTTGTACTTCTTCGGCTCGCTGCGCATCCGGAGCTCCTCGCGCTCGGCCACGGTAGCCTTATGCTCGGCCGAACGCATGAAGCTGACAGATCGCATCGGAAACACGCCTCTTGTAGAGCTACCGACCGGCACGGACAATCCGCGCCTCCGGCTCTACGGGAAGATGGAAGGCAACAACCCGGGGTCCTCGGTCAAGGACCGGGCGGCGTGGTCCATGATTCGCCGCGCCGAGGAGCGGGGTGAACTGACCCGCGGCGCGACGATCATCGAGCCGACGAGCGGCAACACCGGCATCGCCCTCGCCATGATCGCGGCGACGCGGGGCTACGCCATCCAGCTCGTCATGCCCGCGAGCAGCACGGCTGAGCGCGTGAAGACCATGCGCGCCTTCGGGGCCACGGTGGTGCTGACCCCGGCGGAGCGCTCCATGGAGGGGGCCATCGACCTGGCCCGGCAGCGGGTCGCCGAACGGGGCTACTTCATGCTCGACCAGTTCTCGAACCCCGATAATTGGCGCGCGCATTACGAGGGGACCGGGCCGGAGATCTGGCGGGACACGCAGGGGCAGGTGACGCATTTCGTGTCCGCCATGGGCACCACGGGGACGATCATGGGCGTCAGCCGTTACCTCAAAGAGGTGCGGCCGGACGTGCGCATCGTGGGCTGCCAGCCCACCGAAGGCTCACGTATCCCGGGCATTCGCCGCTGGCCCGAGGCCTACCTGCCGAAGATCTTCGAGGCCGAGCGCGTGGACGAGACCCGCGACGTGGACCAATCCGACGCCGAGGCGAAGGCCCGCGAGCTTGCGGCGAAGACGGGCATCTTCGTCGGGGCAAGCGCCGCCGGGGCGGTGCTCACGGCCCAGCGCGTGTGCGCCGAGCTGGACGAGGGCTGCGTCGTCACCGTTCTCTGCGACCGCGGCGACCGCTACCTCTCGTCGCCGCTCTTCGACGAGACCGGCGGCCTGGAGGTGCTCTGATGCCGCGGCAAACCTCCGAGCACGGCGAGCGCGCTGGCGGCAAGACCATGCGCGTGCAGATCCGGCGGACCGGCAAGGTGGCCTTCGAGGCCCAGACGGGCGAGGGCACGCCCCCGGTGCGCGTCGACGGCCCCGCGACGCTCGGCGGCGGCGACGCGGGCATGCGCCCCATGGAGCTCTTCTTGGTGAGCCTCGCGACCTGCTCCGCGATGGACGTGGTGATGATCCTCGACCAGCAGCGCCAGCCCCTCGAAGACCTCGACATCGAGGTGGAGGGCGAGCGCGCCGACGCCGTGCCCGCGGTTTACGAGCGCATTCACCTGCGCTTTTTGGCCAGCGGGGACGTCGCGCCGAACAAACTCGCGCGCGCCGTCGCGCTGAGCGCGGAAAAGTACTGCTCCGTGAGCCGCATGCTGCTCCCGAGCGTCGAGGTCACCCACGAGGCCGTGCTGAAGAGCGCGGCGGAGGACGTCCGATGACCGAGGTCAAAGCGGTGCGGATCCGTGAGGCTGGCGGGCCCGAGGTGCTCGAGCTGGCCACGCTCGACGTGCGCGACCCGGGGCCGCACGAGGTGCGCGTGAAGGTCGCGGCCGCCGGCGTGAACCGGGCGGACGTGATGCAACGGAAGGGCTTCTACCCCGCGCCGGACGGAGCCCCGCCGGACGTGCCGGGCCTCGAGATCGCCGGGACCGTCGAGAGCGTGGGCGCAGGCGTCCGCGCCTTCGAGGTCGGCCAGCCCGTGATGACCATCGTCGGCGGCGGCGGCCTGGCGGAGCTCGCGGTGGTGCACGAGCGTGAGCTGCTATCGGCCCCCGAGGGCCTTTCGCTCACGGACGCCGCGGCGCTGCCCGAGGTCTACCTCACGGCCTACGACGCGCTCTTCCTGCAGGGCGGCGCGGCGCTCGGTCAGACCGTGCTCGTGCATGCCGTCGCGAGCGGCGTGGGCACGGCGGCGCTGCAGCTGCTCCGGCACGCCGGTTGCCGCGTGGTCGGCACGTCGCGCAGCGAGGACAAGCTCGCGCGCTGCCGCGAGCTCGGCCTCGCTCACGCCATCGACACGAGCGACGGCCTCTTCGCGGAGAAGCTCGCGGCCCTCGCGCCGGCCGGGGCGGACCTCGTTCTGGACACCGTGGGCGCCAAGTACGCAAACGAGGATCTTCGCGCGCTCCGGCCCAAGGGCACCATCGTGACCATCGGCCTCGTCGGCGGGCGCAAGGGCGAGGTCGACCTCGGGCTGCTCCTCCGCAAGCGGGCCACCTGGATCGGCACGGTGCTCCGCACACGGCCCCTCGAAGAGAAGGCGACGCTCATCCAGCGCTTCGCCCGGGAGGTCCTCCCGCTGCTCGAAGACGGAACGCTGAAGCCCGTCGTCGACGCGGTGCTGCCCATGGCCGAGGCCGCCGAGGCGCACCGGCGCATGGAAGCCAACGCTACCTTCGGCAAGCTCGTGCTCGCCTGGTAGCCCTCAGCGGAGCCCGTCGATGACGTCGAAGGCCCCCTCGAGGATCTGCTCGATCTGCGCCTCCCGGGCGGCTTCGATCTCCTGCTCCGTGCCGATGCCCGCAACCGTCGCGCGCTCCGCCCGCTCGACGACGCCCTCGGCCCGAAGGGCCCTCGCGAGGGTCGCCGGGACCTCGAACAAGGCGCGGAAGGCGAGGCTCGTCGCCCAGCCCCCGGGCCCGGTCAGGAACGTCCCGATCGCCAAGCTGACCCCTTCGACGACCATCTCTCCGGTAGCGATGCGCGACTCGAGGTCCGCGGTCGTTTCCCGCGCGTGCCGGGCGACGGCCTCTCCGAGCACGCTTCGGCGGCTGGCTACGCCGCGCACCACGGAGGCGGGGAGTCCCATCTCCCGGGCCACCAGACCGGCGCCCTCCGGGAAGGCCCGGTAGACGGCGCCGGTGACGGCGTTAGACCAGATCCCGCTCCCTATCTCTGCCGCCAGCTCATTCATGCCCTCCGCCGCGGCTCGGAGCGCTACGGTCAGCCTGGCCTCCACGACCTCCCGGGGCGCCCCCGCGGTGATGGCCTCGGCGAGCGCGTCGGCCTCCGCGTCGGCCCCGGCCCGGCGGAGCCGGAGGAGTGTCGCCGCGCCTTCCGCGCCCTGCAGGTCCCGAGCGATCGGCTCCCGCGCGGGCCCCCGGTCTGCGGCCTCGTCGAAGTCCCGCGCCGCCGCCTCGACGCGGGCTTGCACACCGGCGACCACCCGCTGGTGAAAGCGGAGCGCCATTTGATCGCCGAGCGCACCGACGAAGGCCTCGGCGTCCTCGCGACCCAGGCCGCCTCGCTGCAGCTCACCCAGGAGGTTCGCTCGCGGAGTCCGCGCGAGGGCTTCGAGAAGCCCTTCTGGCCCCCCGTGACTGCGTTCGAGAGCCGCCACGAACGCGGACTCGGGGTGCATGGCCCGCTCGGAAGCCTCCGTGAGCGCGGCCTGCACCTGCGCCGGCCGCAAGCCGCGGGTGCGCGGGGGCCGGACCGCCGCTGTGGGCACGGCCTCGACGGCCTCCCGCCGGCGGGCTGCGCCGAGGAGCGTCTGGAGCTCGTCGCGGAGCGGAACCAGCGCCTCATAGGGCCCCGAAGGCAGGGCCCGCATGGCGTCCTCGAGGTTCGCGAGCGCGGCCTCGCCCTCCGCGATGTCGCCGCGGCGATGGACAAAGGCCTCGACGGAAGCCTCGGCGCGATGCTGGGCGTTCATCGCGTCCCAACGCGCCGTGCCCGGCACGGTGACGCCCGGCTGAAGATGCGGAGGAAGGGGAGGTAGCGGGGCGGACTCGGGCCGAAGCGTGGGATTTCCAGACATGGGGACTCCTTTGCCGAGGCCTCTCGCCCGCCGGAGCGCCGAGTTGCGTCCGCTGGGACAACCGCCCGCACCTCGGGCCGAAGACGGGAGCCATGACCCCTGCTCAAGCCTCCCTCCGCGCGGCGCTCGGCCGCGTCCACTCCCGGCCTCGGGAGGTGCGCGCTACGCATCTCCGCCTCCTTCGTACCCGCGCCCCGGGCGCGTACCGGGCGCGCGACGCAGCCGCGACGCCACTGGTGGGGGAAGGCTGGCAAGCGCCCGTTCCCCCGGCGCTCCGGGACCGCCCGGCTCCCCGAGGACGCGGGCAGACGCTCCCGGCACCGGAAGAGACGCTCCCGCGCTCGCTCCGGCGAAAGGTCCCCAGTCTGCGCGGGGACACGCTCCGTCTCGAGCGCCGGAGACGCCGCTTTCTCGTCGCAAGAAGCTGGCGCCGCGTGGCCTGGGTCGACGCGGAGACCGGCGCTCCCTTCGGCGTCGTCCCCGTGGTGCCCCGGTCCCTGGCGGCCATCGTCGCCGCGGCCACCGCGGTGGCCAGCGGCGTCGCCGTGGGCCACTCCCTGCTTCGGGCCGATGTCACCCTCTTCTGGCTCTCGGCTACGCTGGCCTTCGTCGGAGTGGGGGGAAGCGGCGCTGTTGTCTGGCGCATGCTTCGGCCACCGCTGCCTTGGGAGGTCGAGGTCCCGGGGAGCTAGACGTGCTCGACAGAAATCGCGAACGTCTCAACGGACCTTCGGTCCGAGGTCCCGCGCGCCCCTCCTCGCCGATGCCCCGCATCGACTCGTCGTGTCCCACGAAACCCCGAACCGAAATCCTCGCCGATACGCTCGCGATTTCTGTCTCGGACATCTAGCGCGAGCCGTCCACCGCAGAGGCGGAGGGTGGCCGGGAGAGCGTCAGCTCGCGCTTCACCTCCGCGATCTCCCCGGCGTACTCCCGGCGCCGCACGCCGATGAGGTAGGCCGCCGTCGCGATGAGCGAGAGCACGAGGAGCAGCGTGAGCGCGGCGCCGAGCGGGCCGGCTACGAAGAAGGCGGGCACCGCGAGCAGCACGAGGGCCGGCGTGTAGCGGAGCCGCTCCCAGTCGCTCTTCAGCGCGGCGAGGTGCCCACGAAGGCGCGCGAGCTCGGCTTCGAGCTTGGCGGGGTCCCGGTCCATGCGCGGAGCTTCGCGCGAGACGGGGCCGGCGTCGACCGGCTCGGCGACCTCGGAACGAAGGACCGTTGAGACGTTCGCTCCTTCGGTCGAGGGAGTCGGGTACCTCGCCACAGGCCCTCAGGGCTCCGGAAAGACGCAGGCCTCGCGCTCGCAGCGCCGCGGGGCCTCGCACACGGCGTCTGAGGAGCAGGGAAAACACAGGCCATCGACGCAGGCGCCGGCCGCGCAATCGCCCCCGTCGATGCAGGGGTCCACGGCGCCTTCGCAGCCGTCGGCCTCGGCGGCTACGTCGTAGTGCACGGTCACGAGGCCGCTCGCCGCGAGCCGGCGCACGAAGAGGCTCCCGAAGACCTCGATGTCCAGAGGAGACACGAGCTCCACCCGGGGCGCATAGAGCGAACCCGCCAGCAGCCCCCCTCCGCCGAGGTTCACGGTCCCCGCGCCTCCCACGTAGAGCCTCACGCGGCCCGCGCTCGCCGCGTCGCCGAGGAGAAAAGGCGCCTGGCCCACCACGTTGCCCGCGACGAAGAGGTCGAGCTCCCCTGCGCCCAGCAAGCGCACCTCGAGGCCGCCTTCGAGGGCTAGGTCGCCGGCCACGAAGACGGCCGTGCGCCCGGAGAGCTCGAGCGTGAGGCCCGCTCCAGAGATGCGCGAGAAGGCGTGGGCCCCGCAAGGAAGCGTCGCCGTGAGCGGAGCCTCGAGGTTGGACAAGGCCTCGAAGGCCACGGGCTGAGCCGCGACGTTTTCCGACGCGAGCGCCGCCGCGACGCGGGCGGAGACGTCGAAGAAGCCCGAGGCGTCGCACGCGCAGGGCGGCACGCCGTTCACGTCGGCCCGAAAGGTCTGGGCGACGCGACTCGAAGGGCCGAGGGAGAGCGTTGCGGCCGGATCGGCGACGAGCGCGGGCGTCTCGAGGACCTCGACCTGCACGTTCGCCGCAGCACGGACCTCGGTCCCGACGACCACGCGCCCCCCGGCGTCGACGCTTCCACCGGCCCGGAAGGCGTCCCGCACCTCCAGCGCGACGCCGGGGGCCAGCGTGCTGCGACCCGCCACCCGGAGGCTCCCACCTACGCGGAGCGCGTCGCTCGCCGCGAGGTCGCCATTGACGCCGACGCTCCCGCCGGGCTCCCCGCGCACGAATGCGCCTTCCCGGCTATCGAAGGCGTCGGTCACGACCCCCGAGGCGGCGGAGAGCCCCGCGCAGGTGCAGAGCGCGTAGCGAAACACCGGTCCGGCAGACGCGCCGCAGAGGCCAGGGCCGACGCCGTCGCCGACGCGGACCACGGGCCCCGATCCCGCACATATCGCTGCGCTTGCCAGGTCTACGGCTCCGGCGTCGCCGGTGCGGATGGCGACGACGTCCGGCGACGTCGAGCACGCGGCGCACATCGTGGCAGCCAGCGCGAAAAGGCGCACGGCTACTCCCCTTCGAGCATGGCCAAGCGCCGCCTGGCCGTCGCGGCGTAGGGAGAGCCAGGGTGCTCGGCGAGGAGGCGCTCGAGCGCGCGCCGCTCTTCGCCGGGTGGCCCGACGCGCGCCGCGACGCGAGACAGCCCATAGCGGACCTCGGCGTCCAGGGGCCCGCCGCGGCGGAGGGCCGCGCGATAGAGCCGGCCCGCCGCCCGCGCTCGGCCCAGCCGGTCGAGGCGCAGCCCGGCCGCGGCCACCTGCGCGACATACGCCGCCCGCGTGCGCGGGTGCAGCCGCACGACCTCGAGGGAGGCGCGTTCCGCGGCGGAATAGCGCCTGGCGCCGCGAAGCCCGTTCGCGCGCTCGAGAAGATCCTCCGGCGCGCGCTGGACCGGAGCCGCGACGTGCGCGGGCG
>JBCCAW010000383.1:0-5790 GCA_039814655.1 Myxococcota bacterium
CGTCCCCCGGCGCCCCGCGTGCTCCATCGCCTTCACTCCGTCCCGGAGCGCGTAGCGCGCGTCGATGAGCGGCGTCGGGTCGACCTCGCCGCGGGCGAGGGCTTCGAGGGCGCGATCGAAAGGGCCGCAGCGGCTGCCCACGAGCCGGACCTCGTCGATGACCAGCCGGTTCGTGTCCACGCGCGGCGTGCCGGCGAAGGTGCTCTTCAGGACGATGGTGCCGCGCGGGCGCACGCGGTCCTGCGCCTCCGCGAGCCCCGTTTCGCGGCCCGTGGCCTCGACCACCACGTCGAAGCCCCGAGCCTCGCCGAGGGAACGGGTCACCCGAAGCCCCGCCGCTTCGGCCAGTGCAAGCTTCCGGTCGTGGCGGCCAGCCACCACGAGGTCGCAGCCCGTCGTTGCGAGGGCGAAGGCGCAGAGCAACCCGAGCTTTCCGTCGCCCAGCACCAGCACGCGCGTGTCCTCCTTCACCGCGACCTGCGCGAGGATCTCGAAGGCGGCGGCCAGGGGCTCCGTGAACACCGCCGCGTCGTCGCTCACCTGCGCCGGTACGCGGTAGAGGTTGGTCACCGGGGCGACGAGGCGCTCGGCGAAGGCGCCGTCCCGGCCGGCGAGGCCCAGCACGCCGCGCGTCGGGCAATGGTGCGGGTCCCCGGCGACGCAGGTCGCGCAGGCTCCGCAGGCGAAGTTGATGTCCACGCACACGCGGGCGCCGACCCACGCCGGGTCCACGCCCGGGCCAAGCGTCTCCACGGTGGCCACGAGCTCGTGGCCAAGCGTGCCCTCGAAACCCATGTAGCCACGCACCAGCTCGAGATCCGTGTTGCACACGCCCCCGGTGCGGAGCCTCAAGCCCACCTCGCCGGCTCCCGGCCGGGGCTCGGGGACCTCCTCGAGGCGGAGTTCGTCGCCCACGAAGCGAAGTGCCTGCATCCTCTCCTCCGCTCAGCGCCACGCGGAGAGCGCGCCGCTCGCCTCCGCCACGAAGAGCGTCCCGTCCTCTCCGAGCACCGGCGCCGCGTCGCCACCGCCCTCGATGGGCAGGCGCCAGCGGAGCTGCCCCTCGGCGCTGATGCACAGCACCTGGCCGCCCGCGTCGCGCGTCAGCGTCACCCCCTCCGGGTCCACGGTGACGCCGCCGGAGGGAGCCCCTTCCTCGTAGCGCCAGCGCACGCTCCCCCCCGGGCCGATGCCGAGCAACGCGCCGCTCGCGCTGGCCACGCGAAGCGACCCGTCCGCCGCCACGGCCAGGTTCGATGCGGCGCTCGGTTCCATGTCCAGGGGCCGCTGCACCAGCGGTTGCCCCTCCGGGCTCACGGCCACGAGCAGGCCTTCGTCGAGAACCACCCACGCGCGCCCGTCATCGGCCAGGGCCGGTCCGTTCACGATCTCCCGTCCGAGGTCGACGCGGCGCCGAACCCGGCCGTCGGCCTCGACGCGCACCAGCTCGGAGCCCGCAGGCACCCAGAGCGTCCCCCGGGGCCCGCGCGCTGGCGCGCCGCGCACGCCCGCCGGTAGCGCCACGCGGAAGAGCCGCTGCCCCTCGGCGTCGAAGCGGTGGAGCGCCTGGTCCCACGCCGCCACCACGAAGCTCCCGTCCGGCAGCACCAGCGGAGAGCCACGCACCACGCCGCCGACGGGCGCTCGCAACACGACGCGCCCGGCCCGCACGACGACCACCTCTCCCGGCGTCGCGCCCACGGCCACGGATCCATCGGGGGTCAGCGAAGGCGTACCGGCCACGAGACCGAGGGGCAGCGCCCAGCGAAGCTCGCCGCTCGGCGCCACGGCCGCGAGGCCCGCCTGACTGGCCACGAAGAGCGTGCCGTCCTCGGCGAGCGCCGGCGAAAAGGCGCGCCCCGCGCCAACGCGTTCACGCCAAAGGCGCTGCGGGGCCTGCGCCGGTGCGGCCGCGAGGGCCCGGGCCCGGCGCGCGCCTCCGCCGGCGCCCGTGGGCCAGGGGTGCGCCACGGACACGCCGTAGGGGACGCGCGCGAAGCGACCCACGCGCACGGGACGCGCGCCGGCGGGCTCCGGCGCCAGGGCCACGGCCAAGGGCACGCTCGCGCACAGCGCCGAGAGCCAAGCGCGGCGAAAGGCCGCCTCCGAGAGGCTCATGGGGCCAACCGAAACGCGAAGGTGTAGGCCGCCTCGGCGCTCGCGCGGAGCGCGAGGCCGTCCTCCTCCGCCACGCGCACCTCCACGCAGCTCCGGCCCGAGTACGCGGGCGCGAGGCGCAGCGACTCGCCGGCGCCGCGCCCGGCCGCGTCCTGGTCGGCGCGCGTCCCGCGCACCGTGTCGACGGCGACGAGGACCAGGTTCATGTCGTCCACGCCGCTCGCCTCGGCCAGCACCGCGTCGGCGCTCTCTCCCACGCAATAGGTGTCGACGTCGCCGCCCCAGCCGATGTAGCCGCGCACGCTCTCGCCGAGGGCGAGGCGCTGGGCCCGCTGGGCGTCGTCGTTGACCTCGATCTCCTCGCCCTCCGTGCGCTCCCGGAGCCGCCACTCGATCGTGTACTCGTCCGACACGTTCTCCACCGGCGGTCGCCCCTGGATCCAATGCTCCCGGACGCCCAGCAGGTAGTCCCCGGGCGGAAGGGGGAAGTTCGCGAGCAGCTCCGGAGCCCCCACGCGCGGCACGTCCGCGGCCACGCGGAGCGATGGCTCACCGCCGGACGAGGCGAAGAGCTCGAGGACCGCGTCGAGGTTCGGCAAGCCGCTGAAGCGGACCTCGAGCAGCCGCGTCCCGGGCCCGGCGTTGGCGATGCGGTAGAGGTCCCGGTCGCCGTTCTGCGGGCTCTGGCGCTGGCCAAGCTTCCCCGTGAAGGAGACCCGCTCGGGCAGGTCGTTCGCCTGCTCGGGCTCGTCGTTCGGTTCGACCTCGGCCGTAGCGAGCGTCGGCTCGGACGCCATGCGCTCGTAGGCCAGAGCGGCGCCGGCGAGCATGCCCACCAAGAGCAACGCGAGAAGCACCGAGAGCGCCCGGCCCCGCCGCGCGAGGCGGCGCTCGTAGCGGTCCACGTCGGCGCGCGTCGCCAGGGGCTCGTGCTCCTGCATCGCAGTGATGTCGCCGAGCGTGATCTCGCCGGTCTGGAGCTCCCCGGCCTGCGCCAGGTACGCCAGCAGGTCCTGGCGAAGCGCCTCCGCCGAGGGGTATCGGTCCTCGGCCTTCTTCCGCATGGCCTTGCCGACGATGGCATCGGCCTCCGGTGGCACCGGGGCGTTGCCGCGTTGCGAGGGCGGCTCGAGCTCCTCCGTGAGGTGCTTGGTGAGCACGCCCATGGGCGTGTCGGCCATGAACGGTGGCGAGCCCGAGCAGGCTTTGTAGATCATCGCGCCGATGGCGTAGACGTCGCCCCGGGGGTCTACGGCATCCCCGCGAATCTGCTCCGGCGGCATGTAGTAGGGCGTGCCCACGATGGCCCCGGCGCGGGTCACGCTCAGGTTGGCGTCGCTCTGGTCGCGAAGCTTGGCGAGGCCGAAGTCGAGCACCTTGGCGCGCTCGCCCTGGGGCGTCTCCAGGATGAAGACGTTCTCGGGCTTCAGGTCCCGGTGTACGACGCCCATGGCGTGGGCCTCGCTCACGGACGCGCACACCTGCTGCGCGATCTTCGCGACGCGGGGAAAGTCGAGGAACCCCTCGCGGCGGATGAGCACGCCGAGGTCGCGCCCCTCAAGGTACTCCATGACGAGGTACATCATGCCCTCGCTCTTGCCGTGGTCGAAGACCTGCACGGTGTTCTCGTGCGTGAGCTTCGCGACGACCTCGGCCTCGCGGCGGAAGCGCTTCACCGTCGCCGCGTCCCCGGAGAGCTCGCCATGAAGCAGCTTCATGGCCATCAGCTTGCCGATGTGGATGTGCTCGACCTTGTAGACCACGCCCATGCCGCCCCGACCGAGGAGCGCCAGGATCCGGTAGCGGTCGGCGATGACCCGTCCGACGAGCGGATCGGCGACGGCCGGGAGCTCCGTCTCGAAGGTGTCCGAGCCGAGCTGGAAGCCGCACGCCCCGCAGAAGCGAGCGTCCCCCGGGTTCATGCGCCCACAATTGGAGCACGCCCGAAGGTCCATGGTCGCGGCGGACTCGTCGGTCGTCGGCGCTCGGTTCATCGCCGACGGCCGCGACGCGGCGCGGGGGGTAGCACGAAGGCGGCTTCGAGCTTGGGGTCCGTGCGCACCTGACCACCCTCGGTCTGGTACTGCTGCTCGCCGCGCAGCACGCCCAGCACGCGCACGGAGTCGTGGATGGCGACCTCCCCCGCTCCGTCGTAGTGGACCCAGAGCGAGCAGTCGTCGCCGCGGCACCCGGCCACGAGCATTTGCAGGAAGGGCCGGCCCTGCTGCGTGTCCGCGTGGTAGACGCGGCCGCTGAGTTCGACGCGCGTGCCCTCGAAGCTCTCCGGCGCCGCGACGAGGCGCGCGAAGTCCACCTCTTCGGTGGCGTAGTGCGACGCCTCTTCGGCGAGGTCCTCGACGCGCTGGACCGTGAGCACGCGGCGCCGCGGCGCCCGACCGTCGCTTCGGGCCTCCACGGTGAGCGCGTGCTCCCCGGGCGTCGCGAGGGGCACCACCCGGACGAAGCGGCCCTCGCGAAGCGCGACACGCTCGCCATTCACCGTGACGACGCTGCCCGCGCCCGCCGTTCCCGCGACCTCGATGCGTTCCCGATCGGTCACGCTGGTGGTCAGCGGCCGGTCCACGGTGAGCGGGGTGAAGGGTATGCGCGCCTGCACCGTGCCCGTGGCGGGCTCTTCGCCCGGCGGGGTGATCCGGTACGCCACCGTTCGTTCGTAGACCTCCCCTTCGCTCTCCGCCGCCGTGAGCGGGAAGGCCTGCACGCCGTGGCCACTCCCGTCGAGGTTCACCGGCGTCTCGTCGAGGCGAACCTCGGCGCCGGGCGCCGCGTCGACCACGACGCGGAGCTCCGGCGCGTCCCCACCGAGCGCGGAGAAGTCCGGCCGCACGCGGTAGCTGACGCGGAGCGTGAGCGGCACCTCGTCGGCGTCGCCCTCGGGATCCACGAGCGCGACGACGAGGTCGTTGTCGCCGAGACGAAGGGCATCGGCCGCGAGGGGAAGCTCGGCTGCGCCCGCGTCGAGGGGCACCTCCGCGCCGCGAAAGCGCACCTTCGAGCCCGGGGGAGCCTCCGGCGCTTCGATGCGCAGGGCTTCGCCGGACGCGCCGTAGACCACCTCCGCCCGGAGCGCAGGCTTCCCGGACAGGAGGGCGACGGCGCCGCCGGCCAGGAGCGCGAGGAGCACCAGCGCCGCGACGCCCAAGGCGACCTTTCGTCCGGTGCCCTTGCGCGACGTGCCCTTGCGCGAAGGGAGGCCGCTCACGGTGCCGAGGTCGCCGCCGCTGAACCCGGGCGTGGACGGAGCCGGGGTGGCCACCCCGGGCGGGTGAGGGTCCCGCGCCGTGTCCGCGGGTCCGAGGCCCACCCCCGACGCGCCGGGCGGGGCCGACGAAAAGGGCGAGGGTCCTGCGCCCGGACGTCCGGCGGGCGAAGGCGAGGCGCTCGGCAGGGGCACGGAAGCCGGGGGGAGCACGCCCTGCATGCCGAGCACCGTCCGTTTGGTCTGCGGCGCCGGCGCTCCCGGCGGAAGGCCGGCGTTCGGCGCGGCCGGCGACGGCGCCGAGGGAGACGACCCCGCGAGCGGAGAGCCCGGAAGTGACGCCGGCGGCGCGGCCGATGGAGGCAAGGGGCCCCCGGTCACCGCCTGCATGCCCAGCACCGTGCGGTTCGTGCGCGGGTCTGGCGCTTGCGAGGTGCCCGCGGCCCCGGGAG
>JBCCAW010000036.1:0-19130 GCA_039814655.1 Myxococcota bacterium
AGCAGCGGCCGCCGCAGCAGCGTCCCCGGCGCCGGAGCCCGTCGCCATCGAGGCGCCGACCCTCGCCGCGAGCGGACCCGTCGCGCGCACCACGCGCGCCGCGACGGCGGAGCCCCCGAAGGCCTTCGTCGAGCTGCTCGACGCCAGCCTCGCGCTCCGGCCCAGGTAGCCCGTGCTGCTCGCCATCGACGTCGGAAACACCAACACGGTGCTCGGCCTCTTCGACGGGTCCGACCTCGTCCACGACTTCCGCATCGAGACGGCGAAGGGCCGCACGACGGACGAGCTCCACGTGCTCCTGGCGAGCCTCATCGACGTCGCGGGCGTCGCCCGGCGCGAGGTGACGGAGAGCATCCTCGCCAGCGTCGTCCCGCCCTTGAACGAGACCGTCGTCGAGGCCGTGGACCGGGCCTTCGATCACGACATTCTGGTGGTGAAGCCGGGCATCAAGACCGGCGTCCGGCTGCTCTACGAGAACCCGCGCGAGGTCGGCGCGGACCGCATCGTCAACGCCGTCGCGGCGTACGAGCGCGTCGGCGGGGCCGTCATCGTCGTGGACTTCGGAACCGCCACGACCTTCGACTGCATCTCCTCGCGCGGGGAGTACCTCGGCGGCGCCATCGCGCCGGGCATGGAGATCGCCGCGAGCGCCCTCTTCTCCCGGGCCGCGAAGCTCCCGCGCGCCGAGCTCGAGCGTCCGAAGACCGCCATCGGACGCAACACCGTCGCCTCCATGCAGTCGGGCATCGTCTTCGGCTACGTGGGCCTCGTCGACGGCCTGGTCCGCCGCCTTCGCCAGGAGATGGCCGCGGAGGCCGGCGACGCGGTGCGCGTGCTGGCGACCGGCGGCCTCGCGCGGCTGGTGGAACCCGAGAGCGAGACCATCGAAGACATCGACGAGTTCCTCACGCTCGACGGTCTTCGGCTGCTCTGGGAGCGCAATCGCTGAGCCCCTCGCGCCTCGTCCGCCGCCTGGAACGCTCAGGGCCCCGTGGTACCATTCGCGGACAGGTAGCCGATGCTCAAGCCCTACGACCGCGACGCGCTGCGCACGCAGTACCAGAACGCCGAGCCCTTTCCGCACATCGCCATCGAGAGCTTCCTCGAGGACGAGGCGGCCCGGCGGGTTGCGGCGGCGTATCCGACCTTCGATGACGCCCGAGGCGACGGCCGGGAGTTCCGCGCCGTCAACGAGTTCAAGAAGGTGCAGATCTGCGACACGGAGAAGTTCCCGGAGCCCGTACTGCAGCTGCACGAGATTCTGGCCTCGCCGGCTTTCCTGAAGGACATCGAGTACATCACGGGCATCGAAGGCCTCCTGGCGGACCCGACGCTTGCCGGCGGAGGCATGCACATCACCGGCCCGCGCGGGCGCCTCGACGTGCACGTCGACTTCAACTTCCTCGAGGAGCTGAAGCTCTTCCGGCGCCTCAACATCCTGCTCTACCTCAACGAGGAGTGGCCGCGGAGTTGGGGCGGAGCCGTGGAGCTGTGGGACGAAAAGGTGGAGCGCTGCTACCACCGCTTCCAGCCCACGCTCAACCGCTGCGTGCTCTTCGAAACGAGCGAGCGGAGCTACCACGGAGTGGAAGAGGTGACCTGCCCGCCCGGCACCGCGCGGCGCTCCTTCGCCGCCTACTACTACACGAAGGAGCCGCCGGCTTCCTATGCGGGCTACGACCACACGACCATCTTCCGGGCCCGGCCGGACGAGCCGCTCAAGCGCTACGTGCTGATGCCGGCGGAGAAGGCCATGGGCGCCGTGAAGGCCGGACGGCAGCGCGCTCGCGGCGGCGTGGCGAAGGTCGCGAAGCGTTTGTTCGGTCGCGACTGAGCCCGAAGGCCGTACACGCCCGTTCAAGGGCGATACACCTCGACCTGCGACAAGGGCGTACGCTCCGATTTCGTAAGATCTGTTATTTTTATCGCTGATGGCCGCTCGCCGACGTCGCCGGGTCCCCCTCGCCTTTCGGCAGGGGCCGAGCGATGTCGTGGCCGGGACGCCGACGCTGGAACGCGCCGCCGGTGCTGGCGCGCCGGGCCTGCCGGACCCCTTCTCCGACTCGCTTCCTCCGCCTCCGCCCGTGCCGCCCGAGGACGAGGGCTCCAGCCGGCGTATCTCGGAGGTGCGCGCCCGCGTCGGACCCTCGCATGCCATCACGAACGGCGAGACCACGATGGTGCGCTCGTCCTTGGACGCGCTGGGCAGCGCCCGCCCGAGCGCCGAGCCGCAGGATCCCTGCGAGCGCCTGCTCTACGAGCTCGCCGCGAGCGGGCCGGAGGGAACGGAAGCCTGGGAGGCGCCGCTCTTTCGCCGGGCGGACGCCATGCTGCCCCTCCTCGCCGAGGTGTTTCCGGGCCCCTTGTGGTTCGATCGAGACCGTCCGTACCGGGGCCTCCCCGGGGGCGACGTGATCGGTCCCGTGCCGCGGGCGCTGGTGCTGCTCGGAGAGCGGTCGCGCCCCTGGGTCGCGCGACTGCTCGCAGATCCGCGGGAGCACGTGCGCTTCTACGCCTGCCTCGTCGCGGCGAGCCTGGCCCATCCGGAGCTCCTCGACCCGCTCGCTCATGCGCTGCTCGGACGCGACGCGAAGGTACGCCTGGCCGCGCAGCATGCCGTCCGCTGCTACGGCCGGGCGCCGGAAGCGATGCAGCTTCTCGCGGCGCTCCGCGTGCTCGCCGTGAGCGAAGGCCGCCGCAGCGTCTGGCGGCTCCGGGCCATCGAAGCCCTCGGGGCCCTCGGCGACCCGGCGGCGCCGGACGCGCTCGTCGAGCTTCTCGCGCACGGCGACCGCGCCATCGCCCGCGCGGCCCACGCCGCGCTGCGCCAGGTGACGGCTCACGACCTCGGTACGCTTCGCCAGCCCTGGCGCCGGTGGCTCCGCAACCAGCGGGGGCGGCCGCGCGCGAGCTGGCTCGTGGCGGCGCTCGTGGACCGGCGGCCGGAGCTCCGAGAGCATGCGCTCGGGGAGCTCGAGCGCCTCGCGCGCCTCGGCGTGACCGTCGCGCCGGACGCCGCGCCGCGCGCCTGGGCCGAGGCGCAGGCCCGCTACGCGGTCTGGTTGGCCAAGCGTCTCGGCTGAGCGTCCGGAGACGCTCACTGGAGCCGGAAGGAGGGCATGGGACCGAAGCCCGGGGGCTCGTGCATGCCCTGGCCGAGCAGGTCGCTCCCGATGAGACACGCGAGCGCGCCGTGGAAGTACTCCACGGCCACCCGATCCGTGTCCGCCTCGAGATGCGGGCGGCCCACGCCGGAGTCGCCCGTCAGGTACACGTAGCGACGCCCTTGCCCGCGGCGAAGGACAGCGCCAGCACCGGAGGCGTGACGCAGGGAAAGGAGCCAGCGTGAGCGACGAGGACGAAAGCGGGCCCTGGGACGCGACGCTGGGCGCCGCGCCCGACGGCGACGAGCGGGCCGAGGCGGTGCAGCGCCCGGCGAAAGCGGCGCCCGTGGCCACGAAACGCCCCTGGTGGAAGCGCCCCTGGGCCTTCTTGCTTCCCGCCGGCGTCGGCTTCGCCGTGGCCGGCGCGGCGGTCGTGCTGGTGCTCCGCCCGGGCGTTCCCGGCGGCGACCTCCCGCCCCCGAGCGTCGCGCTGCTCCGGGCCCAGGCGCGGGCGGCGGAGGGCGCGGGTTCGGACGCGCTGGATGCCGCCATGGCCGCCTACCGCGACGGGCTTCACGCGCGCCTCGGGGAGCGCTACGCACCGTGAGGCGGGGAAGGCGGAGAGGGATGCTGGCGCTGTGTCTGGCCGCCGGCTGCGCGGCGGCGACGCCGGAAGCCCGGTCCTTCGTCGAGGCCGCGCGCGCGGCGCACGGCGAAGCGGACGAGGACCAGAGCCCCGCCGGCGACGCCGCGCTCACCGCCTTTTTGACCGCGCCCGTTCCCGAGGGGGTGGCTGCGGAGGACGCGCGGGCGCTCCGGCAGGATGCGGCCTATCGGCTGGGCCGGCGCCTGCTGGGCCGCGGGGAAGCCGGCGCCGCCGAGGCCGTGGCTGACCGGGGCCTCGAGGATGCGGCCATGGACGTGCTGACGGCGAGCCTGTTCGTGCTGCGTGGGGAGGCCCGGGAGACGCAGGGGCAGCTGCGCGAGGCCGCGGCGGACTATTCTGAAGCACTCCGGGTCAACGAGCGTCTGCTCGAGCGGGCCCTGGCCCGGGAGAGGACGCGATGAGCCGATGTCGAACGCCCCTGCTGGCGGCCTTGCGGCGCGCGGATCTGCTCCTTGGCCGAGCGCATCTGCGCGCTCGCCGACGCCGGCGAGGACGCGGCCACTCGGACCCGCTGCGATGACGGGCGCCTGCGATGCGCGCGGGCGCGGCGACGCATCGCGTCTCGCTGCGGGGCGTGAGCCGGCGCCCTCAGAGGAAGGCGAAGCCGGCGGGCCGGGACCCGACCAGGCACCCCATGAGATAGCCCTGCACGGCCGCGAGCAGCGTCGCCGCGAAGGCGCTCAGCCCCTGCACGAAGGCAAAGCCCACCAGCGCGATGGTCGCGCTCTGCCCGACGATGCCGCCAAGCATGGAGGCGCCGGAGACGAGCGCGGTTAGCGTCCCGGCGAAGGCGAGCACGGCGACGCCGAGCAGCACGACCACCGCGTACTCGCCGGGTGCCGCCAGCACGCCACGAAGCACCGCGGGGACATCGAAGATCCCGAGCGCGCGGCCGCTGATGGCCTGCACCGAGAGCGCCATGGGCCAGTACACGTAGGCCAGGGCAACGCCGACGAGCATGAGCGGGCCCGCGCCACTGCGAAACGCGGACCACAAGAAGAGCCCGAAAAGGAGCCCCACGAGAGCCATCAGGCTCAGACCCCGGAAGAAGAGCTCGGCGTAGGACGGCCACTGGTCCGTGACCGCGGGCAAGGGCCCGCCGCGGTCGTGTACCCCGGCCTGCGCGAACTGGGTGAAGACGTGCGCGTGAGCGCCGAGGACCGCGGACGAAAAAGCGAAGAGGAGCACGAGGCGAAAGAAGCCGAAGCCCGGCGTGAGCAGGAGCAGCATGGTGCCGAGGCCCGTCGCCGCGCTGACGCCGAAGACCAGACGAAGGCCGCCTCCGCGGAAGGGCAGAAGAACGGCAGCCGGAACCCGGGGCCAGAAGCCCGGATGAGCCAGCGCCGGGCCGGGCCCGGGAAGCGAGGCCCCGGGGGCCTCCGAGGACTGGGACGCAGCCTCCACGGCGGCACGGGCCGCCGCATGCGGGTCGTCGCTCACGCCGGCGCTCACGCCGGCGCCCTGGCCGGGAGGCACGCTGGCTGGGGCCAGGCTGCTCGGGGGCACGCTCGGGTCGCCGGGAGCGGCGGTCCCGGGGCCCGGGGAGGACGCGAGAGCAGGCGGCGGCGTGGTGGGAGACCAGGTCCCCCCCGGCGCCGCCTGCTCCGCGGGCGCAGGGAGCGATGGCACCGGCGCCTCCCCCGGCGGATGCGTCGCCCCCGAGCCCTCGTCCCGGGACACCGCGACCTTGGCGCCCAGGTCGCGCAACACGACCGCATAGCGTTCGGCCTCGCCCCGGGAGACGCCGCGTTTGACCGTGCGCGGGAGAGAGGCCGCGAGCTGCATCGCCGTCGGCTCGTCGAGCTGGAAGGCCTCGGCCAAGGCCGGCGCGGCCGCCACGGGATCGCGGAAGGCCAGCAGCCTGACGTTCCAGCGCGGCCCGATCCGGTCCGGGCCGTCCGCCAGATCCGGAAGGGGCAGGCCCGCGGGGGGCGCGAAGTCGTCGAAGCCGCCGAAGGCGGGGCCCGCGTCCTCCGGGCCGATGGGCGACTCGCCGAGGCCATGCCCCACCGCCTCGAGGCCGACGCGGCTCGGCTGCGGCTTGCGGTCCGGCCGCCTCTCCTCGTCGTCCGCGCCCATGGCACGCGAACGCTACGACGGGCGGACACGATTGACCATGGGAGCGAGCGCTTCCGAATTCGGAGCGCGCGCCGCGGCCCAGCGTTTGACACGCTGCGTCATACGCCTTAGATATCGAATGAATCGCCATTCACTCGCGTGGACCCACGCCGGGCCGCGACGGATCTTGGCGAGCTCGGAGGAAGCATGAGCGCAGAGGCACAGAAGCTCGGCGAGCCAGGCCGGCGCGTGGCCATCGTGGCGGGGTTACGCACCCCCTTCGCGAAGCAATGGACCGCCTACCGAGAGACCACGGCCCTCGAGCTTGGCAAGATCGTCGTGGCCGAGCTCCTCGCCCGCACGGGCGTGGACCCGAAGACCATCGATCAGGTGGTCTATGGCCAGGTCGTCCCGTCGGTCAAAGCGCCGAACATCGCCCGGGAGATCGTGCTCGGCACGGGCATGCCCGTGGGTATCGAGGCCTACAGCGTGAGCCGCGCGTGCGCGACGTCCTACCAGTCGACGGTCAACGTGGCCGAGGCCATCGCCGCGGGCACCATCCGCGTGGGCATCGCCGGCGGCGCGGACAGCGCGAGCGACGTGCCCATCACCGTGAGCAAGCGGCTGCAGATGGCGCTCATCGAGGCCAGCAAGGCGCGAAGCCTCCAGCAGCGCGCCCAGGCCTTTTTGGGCCTCTCGGCGAAGGACCTCGTGCCCGAGCCGCCGGCCATCGCCGAGTACTCGACGGGCGAGACCATGGGCGAGAGCGCGGAGAAGATGGCCAAGGACAACGGCATCACGCGCGAGGCCCAGGACGACTTCGCGCATCGCTCGCATCAGCTCGCAGCGAAGGCCTGGGCCGAGGGGCGAATGGACGACGAGGTGATGGAGGTCTTCGTGCCCGGCGGCTATCGGACCTCGATTCGCGAGGACAACCTCGTGCGCAAGGACGGCGAGCGCGCGGGCTACGCGAAGCTCCGGCCGGCCTTCGACCGGAAGCACGGGAGCGTCACCGCGGGCAACGCCTCGCCGCTCACGGACGGCGCGAGCGCCGTGCTGCTCATGCGCGAGGACGTGGCCAAGGCCGAAGGCCTGAGGCCCCTCGGCTACCTGAAGAGCTACGCCTTCGCGGCCCTCGACCCGCGCTGGCAGCTGCTCATGGGACCGAGCTTCGCCACGCCGAAGGCGCTGGAACGGGCCGGCGTGACGCTCGCGGACATGACGTTGGTAGACATGCACGAGGCCTTCGCGGCGCAGATCCTCTCGAACGTGCAGGCCTTCGAGAGCGCGGCCTGGTCCCGCGAATACCTCGGCCGGGATTCGCGCATCGGGGAGGTCGACTGGGACCGCTTCAACGTGAGCGGCGGGTCCATCTCCCTCGGCCATCCCTTCGCGGCGACGGGAGCCCGGCAGATCACGCAGACGCTGAACGAGCTCGAGCGCCGCGGCGGGGGCCTCGGCCTCGTGACCGCGTGCGCCGCCGGCGGCCTCGGGGCCGCCATGGTGCTGGAGGTGGAGGCATGACGCAGTTGAACACCGAGAGCCTGACCATCGAGCTGCGCGGTGACGTGGCCGTGCTGCGCATGGACGTGCCCGGCGACACCATGAACACGCTCAAGCCGGACTTCGCCGACGACTTCGCCGAGGCCTTCGCGCACCTGGAAGAAAACGGCGACGTGAAGGCCGTCGTCTTCGCCTCGGGCAAGGCGGACTCCTTCATCGCCGGCGCCAACGTGGAGATGCTCGACGGCGTGACGAGTGCCCTCGACGCGCGGGCGCTCTCCGAGGCCGGCCAGCGGGCCATGGACCGCATCGCGGCCTTCCCGAAGCCCGTGGTCGCGGCCATTCACGGCCCCTGCCTCGGCGGCGGCCTCGAGGTCGCCCTCGCCTGCCACGGGCGCATCGCGACCACGTCGAAGAAGACCAAGATCGGGCTCCCGGAGTCGCAGCTCGGGCTCCTTCCGGGCGCCGGGGGCACGCAGCGTCTTCCGCGGCTCATCGGGACCCAGCCGGCCCTCGACCTGATGCTCACGGGCAAGCAGGTGAACGGCAAGAAGGCCAAACGCCTCGGCCTCGTGGACGACGCCGTCCCCGAAAGCGTGCTCATGGACGTGGCCATCGCGCGCGCCCGGGCGCTGCTCGCGCCGGCGGCGAAGGAGCGCGGCCTGCCCGACAAGGAGGCGCTCCAGGAGCTGGCCCTCGCGGGCAACGCGCTCGGCCGGAGGGTGCTCATGGGTCAGGCGCGAAAGGCGCTGCATGCCAAGACCCGCGGCAACTACCCGGCCCAGGACGCCATCTTGGACGTCGTGAACGCCGGCCTCGAGGGCGGATTCCAGGCGGGACTCGACGCGGAGGCCGAGGCCTTCGGACGCCTCGTCGTGAGCCCCGAGTCCGCGGCGCTCCGCAGCATCTTCTTCGCCACCACGGCCATGAAGAAGGACACGGGCGTCGACGACGCGAGCGTGACGCCCCGCCCCGTGGGTAAGGTCGGCATGCTTGGCGCGGGCCTCATGGGCGCCGGCATCGCCTACGTGACCACGGCGCGGGCGAAGACGCCGGTGCGCCTGAAGGACCGGGACGCCGAGGGCGTGATGGCCGGCCTCCGCCACGTCCGGAAGATCGTCGACAAGGGCGTCAAGCGCCGGAAGCTGAGCCGGCCGGAAGCGGACCAGCTCATGGCGATGACCACGGGGACCACCAGCTACGCCGGCTTCGGCGACTGCGACGTGGTCATCGAGGCGGTCTTCGAGGACCTCGTGCTCAAGCAGACCATGGTGCAGGACGTGGAGGGCGCCGGCGGGCCCGACGTGATCTTCGCGTCGAACACCTCGTCGCTCCCCATCGCGGCCATCGCCGAGGCCTCGGGGCATCCGGAGACGGTCATCGGCATGCACTACTTCTCGCCCGTCGAGAAGATGCCGCTCCTCGAGATCATCGTGACGCCGAAGACCGCGGACTGGGTGACGGCGACCTGCGTGGCCCTCGGCAAGAAGCAGGGCAAGACGGTCATCGTCGTGAAGGACGGCCCGGGCTTCTACACCACGCGCATCCTCGCGCCGCTCATGAACGAAGCGGCCTGGGTGCTCAGCGAGGGCGTGCCCATCGACGTCATCGACCGGGCCATGGAGGACTTCGGCTTTCCCGTCGGGCCCCTCAAGCTCACCGACGAGGTGGGCATCGACGTCGGCCAAAAGGTCGGCGGCGTGATGAGCGCGGCCTTCGGCGAGCGCATGACGGCGCCGCCGGGCTTCCAGCGGCTCATCGACGATGGCCGCAAGGGCCGCAAGAACGGCAAGGGCTTCTACCGCTATGGGGACGCGCCGCAGGGTCCCCTCGGCAAGCTGCCGGCTTCGTCGCTGCGGCGGCTGCGGCGCCTGCCCAAGCCGCTGGCCAAGCTCGCGGGCGTCGCTCCGGCGAAGGGCGTCGACGAGAGCGTCTACGGCGTGCTCGGCGTCGAGCCGAAGAGCGACGGGCTGAGCGCCGAGGACATCGCCTGGCGCTGCACGCTGCCCATGGTGAACGAGGCCGCGCGCTGCTTTGGCGAGGGCATCCTCCGGAGCGCGCGCGACGGCGACATCGGCGCCATCTTCGGCCTCGGTTTCCCGCCCTTCCGCGGCGGGCCCTTCCGCTTCGTCGACGCCGTGGGCGCCAAGGAGATCGTCCGGCGCCTTCAGGCCCTCGAGAAGCAACACGGGGCACGCTTCGCGCCGGCGCCGGCGCTCCTCGAGCTCGCCGACAAGAACGGGACCTTCCACGGTCCAGAGGCCGCCTCGCCAGGCACGGTACGGGCCGCCGCACCCGCCCCTGCGGAGTAGCGTCCCGGTTGAGGGACGGTGGAGGCGCGGGCCGGCCGATGGAATGACGCCCCGCGTCATTTCGCCACTGGGTCTCCCGGCGGCTCGCCCCTAGCGCCCCGGCGGGAGAGGCGTGGTAGGCAAGGCCCGACCGCCCCCGAAAGGACGCTCCTTGGACCTCGACGTCGTCGATCTGTCGCGCGCCCAGTTCGCGCTGACGATCATGTTTCACTACCTCTTCCCGCCGCTCAGCATCGGCCTCGGCGTGATCATGGTCGTGCTCGAGGGCCTCGCGCTGAAGACCGGCGACGACGCCTACGAGCGGGCCACGCGCTGGTGGACGAAGGTCTTTGCCGTGAACTTCGCTGTAGGCGTCGCGAGCGGCATCGTGATGGAGTTCCAGTTCGGCACGAACTGGGCGACCTACTCGCGCTTCGTGGGCGACGTCTTCGGGTCGGCGCTCGCCTCCGAGGGCATCTTCGCCTTCTTCCTGGAGTCCGGGTTCCTCGCGATCCTCGTCTTCGGCTGGGACCGGGTCTCCAAGAAGATGCACTTCTTCTCGACCTGCATGGTGTCCCTGGGCTCGATCTTCAGCGCCGTGTGGATCGTGATCGCCAACAGCTGGCAGCAGACGCCGCGGGGCTTTCACCTCGTCGGCGAGGGCGCCGCCATGCGGGCGGAGATCACTGATTTTTGGGCCATGATCTTCAACCCCTCGGCCATGCACCGGCTGAACCACGTGCTCCTCGGCTCCTTCGTGCAGGGCGCCTTTTTCGTGATGAGCATCGCGGCCTTCTACCTGCTCCGGAGGCGCCACGAGGACTTCGCCAAAAGGAGCTTTCGCGTGGCCCTCGGCCTCGGCACGGCCGCGTCCCTCGCGCTGCTCGTGAGCGGTCACGCGCAGGCCAGCGCCGTGAGCGTGAACCAGCCGGCGAAGCTCGCCGCCTTCGAGGGTCACTTCGAGACGGGTCCCGCGGACCTCTACCTGGTCGGCATGCCGAACGCGGAGACGCGCGAGGTCGACTACGGCCTGGCCGTACCGGGCATGCTCAGCGTGCTCCTGCACGGCGACGCCAAGACGCCGGTCACGGGCCTCGACGCCATCCCCGAGGACGAGCACCCGCCGCTCGTCGTGCCCTTCGTCAGCTACCGGCTGATGGTGGGCCTCGGCATGCTCTTCATCGGCCTGACCACGCTCGCGACCTTCCTGCTCTGGCGCGGGACGCTCTGGGACCAGAAGTGGCTGCTCCGGGCCTTCGTCTTCGCCGTGGCCGGACCGGTCCTCGCCAACCAGGCCGGCTGGGTTGCGGCGGAGGTCGGCCGGCAGCCCTGGGTCGTGTATGGGCTCCTGAAGACCGTCGACGCCGTGTCGACGACGGTGCCCGGCGAGCACGTGCTCGCCTCGCTGATTCTCTTCGGCATCGTCTACGTCGCGCTCGGCTGCGTCTGGCTCTTCGTGGTCAACGAGAAGATCCAGCACGGCCCCGCGGACGCCCTGCCCCCGGAGCGGCCGAGCAGCGGGAGCTTTCTCGAGGTGGCGGCGGAGGTCGCGGACCCGGCCGCACCGACGGGCCTCGCGGTCTTCTCGGACCTGCCGCCGGCGAGCCCCGGGGAGGCCGAGTGATGCTGGGCCTCGATCTGCAGACGCTCTGGTTCTTCATCCTCGGCGCGCTCATCACCGGCTACGCCATCCTCGACGGCTTCGACCTGGGCGTGGGTTTGCTCCAGCCCTTCGTGCGCGGCGACCGGGAAAGGCGCCTCGTGCTCAACAGCATCGGGCCCCTCTGGGACGGCAACGAGGTCTGGCTCGTGACCTTCGGAGGCGCGCTCTTCGCGGCTTTCCCCATCGCCTACGCGACGTTCCTGAGCTCCTTCTACCTGCCCTTCATGGTGCTCCTGGTCTCGCTCATCGGCCGGGCCATCAGCATCGAGTTCCGCTCCAAAGCGAAGTCGAAGCTCTGGCGCAGCTACTGGGACTACAGCTTTGCCCTCTCGAGCTTCTGCGTGGTCTTCCTCTTCGGCGTGGCCGCGGGCAACGTCATGGAAGGCATGCCCCTGGTGATCGGCGCGGACGGCGTCGTGGCCTTCACCGGTGGCCTCCGCGATCTCCTCGGCCCCTACGCGCTCTCCGTGGGCGTCCTCGCCGTGCTCGCGGCCGCCATGCACGGCGCGCTCTACCTGCAGCTCAAGACCGAAGGCGAGCTCCAGGCGCGCATCCACCGTTGGGCCTGGACGGCCTTCGGGCTCTTTCTCGTCGCCTACTTCGGCGTGACCGTGGCCACGCTCGTGCACATGCCGAACGCCATCGGGAACTTCCTGCGCTGGCCGGCGCTCTGGGGCGTCGTGGCCTTCGGCGTGCTGGCCATGGCCAACGTGCCGCGTTCGCTCTTTTCGGACCGGCCCGGCGAAGCCTTCGCCAGCAGCTGCATCACCATCACGGCGCTCGCCTTCAACTTCGGCATGGCGCTCTTTCCGAACCTCATCGTGTCGTCGCTCAGCCCGGAAGCGAGCCTGACCATCTACGACGCCGCGAGCAGCGAAACGACGCTCCGGCTCATGCGCAACATCGCCTTCCTCGGCATGCCGCTGGTGCTGACCTACACGACCATCGTCTACTGGACCTTCCGCGGGAAGACGACACTCGACGACTTCAGCTACTGAGCCCGCGCCCCTGGTCCCTTCAAACGGTTCACCCCCCGTCGTTTCCTGAGCCGTGGGCGGCAGAGCCTCGCCCGGGCGCGCCGTGTCCAACCTGACGAACACCACGACGGACGACCACCGTTTCGACCGGGCCGTGGGCCTAGCCATCGCCCTCGTCGGCGTCACGCTGAGCACCTCTAGCGAGCGCCCCGCCTGGACCCTCGCGATCGCTGCGACGGTCATCGCCCTCCGCATCCAGCTCACGCGAGGCGACGGAAGCTGGGCCTATGGGCGCCTCAAGAGCCTCCTCGTCATGGTGGCGGTCCCGGCCCTCGCGTGGAGCGCCGGGACCTCGCCGCTGGCGTGGCTGCCAGGGTTGCTGCCCGCGGTCGTGTTGCCCTTCGCCATGCCCCTCCGGCGCGTCTTGGTCCTCCTCGCCGGACTCACGCTCGCGCTGGTTGCGGTGATGAGCGCTAGCGGGGTGCCGCGCACCTTCGTCGTAGCGGGCGTCACCGCCATCGTCGCCACCACCTTCGTCACGGGCCCCATCGCACGCGAGTTCCGGCGTCGCGCGAGGCTCCTCGAGGAGCAGGCGAGCGAGAGCCGCGAGCAACGCGCCTTCCAGGAGCTCGTGCTCCGCACGCTGCCCGAGTACGTGTTCGTCAAGGACTCCGGCTTTCGCATCGTGCAGGCGAACGCGGCCTTTCTCAGCCTCTACCCGGACAAGAGCGCCGAGGAGGTTCTCGGCACGACGACCCTCGAAGCCTACGACGCCGACGAACGCGAGGCCATTCTCACGGAAGACCGACGCGCCTTCGCCGAGGGGCGCTCGGAGGTGGTGGAGTGCATTCTCTTTCCCGACGGCCTGCGGCGGGAGCTGCGGACGAAGAAGATCCGCTTCGTCACCGAGTCCGGTGAGCCGCACCTGCTCGGCATCGCCCAGGACGTGACCAACGAGCGCCGGGCCACGCGCGAGCTCGAGCGCGTGACGGAGCGCTTCGAGGCGGCCATGGCCGGGAGCAACGAAGGCCTGTGGGATTGGGACCTCCGGGGCTTCGACATGGCGCGCCTGCCCGCGGACGACGTGGACCAGGTGCACATCTACTTCTCGCCGCGCTGTCGCGAGCTGCTCGGCTACCGTGGCGACGACCTCGAGCGGCTGCCTCACGCCGGGGAAGCGTGGATCACGCGGGTGCACCCCGACGATCGCGCGAAGCTGAAGACGGGCTTCGAACGGCACTTGCGGACCGGAGAGGATTTCCTCGTCGAATGCCGCCAGCGACACGCCGACGGCCACTGGGTGGACATCCGGCTCAAGGGCAAGGCCAACCGCGACGCCGAAGGGCGCCCGGTGCGCATGGCCGGCTCCTTCACGGACGTCACGGCGGAGAAGGCCCAGGACCGGGAGCTTCGCGAGGCCAAGCAGGCCGCCCTCGCCGCGGCCCAGGCGAAGAGTAAGTTCCTGGCGAACATGAGCCATGAGATCCGCACGCCCATGAACGGCGTGCTCGGGATGCTCGCGCTCCTGAAGGACACGCCCCTCGACGACGCGCAGCGACGGCAGCTCGACGTCGCGGCGAGCAGCGCGCAGTCGCTGCTCGGGGTGATCAACGACATCCTCGACTTCTCGAAGATCGAGGCCGGCAAGCTGAGCGTCGAGCACGTCCCCTTCGACCTGCGGCAGATGCTGGGCGAGCTGGCCGAGGGCTTTGCGACCACCGCCGAGACGAAGGGTCTCGAGCTCGTCCTGGCCATGCACGACGTGCACGCATGCCGGGCCCTCGGCGATCCCGGACGCTTGCGCCAGGTGCTCACGAACCTGCTCTCGAACGCGCTGAAGTTCACGCATGAGGGCGAGGTCCGGGTGACCGCGGCGCTCGCTCCCGCTCGCGCCGACGGTCACCGGCTACGCGTCGAGGTTCGCGACACGGGCGTGGGCATCGCGCCGGAGGCCCTGGCCTTGCTCTTCCAGCCCTTCACGCAGGCGGACAGTTCGACGACGCGCCTCTACGGAGGCACGGGCCTCGGGCTCACCATCAGCCGGCGCCTCTGCCAGCTCATGGGCGGCGACATCACCGTCGAGAGCCGCGCCGGGGAAGGCTCGGCCTTCATCGTGGAGGTGCAGCTCGGCGCCGCGCCCGAGGCCGCCGTGCCGAAGCTCTACCCGGGCACGAACATCGTCGCCGTCACGCACGTGGAGAGCGCGCGCGACGCGCTGGCGCGGCAGCTCGCCGCCTTCGGCGCCCAGGCCGAGGTGGTCGCCGACGTCCCGTCGGTCCTCGCCCGGCTGGAACGGGACCCGCTTCCCGAGGCCGTGCTGGTCGACCCGCGCGCCGGCTCGCTTTCCCTGGAAACGCTCGCCGCGAAGCTCGGCGCCGTGAAGGTCCTGGCCCTGATGGCCTCCATGGCCGAGATGGCGCACGCGGCGCAGCACCGGGCCATGGGCTTCGCCGCGACCCTGCCCCGGCCCATGGTCGACCTCGACCATGAGCGCCTCGCGAGTCTGCTCACCGGTGCCTCCGTGGAGGCGAAGAAGCACAGCATGACGCCGCGTTTCCCGGGCCTCGAGGTGTTGCTCGTCGAAGACAACGCCGTGAACCAGCTCGTGGCCAAGGGGCTCCTGGCGAAGCTCGGGGTCTCCGTGACCGTCGCCGGGGACGGCGAAGAGGCCCTCGCGCGGCTCCGAGAAGCCCGCTTCGACCTGGTGTTCATGGACTGCCAGATGCCGCGCCTCGATGGCTTTGCCGCCACCCGCGCCATTCGCCGGGGCGACGCCGGCCCCGAGGCCGTCACCCTTCCCATCGTCGCCATGACGGCCAACGCCCTCGAGGGCGACCGCGAGCGCTGCCTCGAGGCGGGCATGACCGATTACCTGACCAAGCCCGTGCGCGTGCAGGCGCTGGCTACGACGATGGGGGACGTGCTCGCGCCCCGGCTCCCCCAGAGCGCCTGAGCGCGACGCCTCGAGGGCCGCCCGCGCCAAAGGGGCAGGGCTGCACGAATGCCACATGACCGGCGGCGCCCTCCCGTGCGATGGCCCTCTCCGGCCATGTCCTATCTCGAGCAGCTCGCGCCCGTCGCCCTCCTCCTCGTCGTGGTGGCCTTCGTGCTCGCGCGGCTGCCGCGCCTGGACCTCGGCCATTCGCCGGCCTTTCGCGCGCGCCGAGTACAGAACTGGCTGCCCCTCGGGCTGACCTACGCCTTCCTCTACATGGGGCGCTACAACCTCAAGGTCAGCCAGCACGCCTTCGGCGATCTGCGTCGCGCCGGCGAGCCGCTGATGAGCAACGCGGACTTCGCGACCATTTTCGGCGTCGGCACCGTGGTCTACGGCCTGTCCTTTCTCGTGAACGGGCCGCTGACGGACCGCTTCGGGGGCAAGCGCGCCATTCTCGTGGGCGCCGGCGGCTCCGCGATCGCGAACCTGGCCATGGGCGCCGTCACGGCGCGCATCCTCGCGGCGCCGACGCTCGAGGACAGCGCTCTCGCGGGCCAGCTCACGCTGCTCTTCAGCGGCCTCTACGCGCTCAACATGTACTTCCAGAGCTTCGGCGCCGTGGCCATCGTCAAGGTCAACGCGCCCTGGTTCCACGTCCGCGAGCGCGGCGTCTTCGGGGCCATCTTCGGCATCCTCATCAGCCTCGGCGTCTACTTCGCCTTCGACTGGGGGGCGCTTGTGCTCGAGCACCTGGGCCTCGCGGCGGTGTTCTTCGTGCCGGCCGCGCTCCTCGCCGTCTTCTGGGTCATCGATCTTTGGCGCGTCGAGGACACGCCCGGCGGCGCTGGTTTCGACGACTTCGATACCGCCGACGCCTCCTCCGGCGACGACGGCCCGCGCCTCTCGGTGCGCGAGGTCTTTCTGCGCATGGTCCGCGACCCGGTCATCGTCACCATCGCCCTCGTCGAGTTCTGCAGCGGGTTCTTGCGCCAGGCGATCATGCAGTGGTTTCGCACCTTCGCGAAGCAGACCGACGCCGCCCTCGGCCTCCGGGACAGCTTCGTCTACGAGAACTGGGGCCTCTTGCTCTGCTGCGCCGGTATTCTCGGCGGCGTCTTCGCCGGCGTGATCAGCGACCGCGTTTTCACGAGCCGCCGGGGACCCGTCGCGGCGCTCCTCTACGGCTTCATGCTCGTGGGCTCCGTGGTGCTCGCCTTCACCTACGCGACGCCGGCCGTCGGCTGGATCGTCGTGTTGCTGTCCATGGCCGTCATCGGCGTGCACGGCATGCTCAGCGGCACGGCGAGCATGGACTTCGGCGGCCGGAAGAACGTGGGCATCGCCGTGGGCATCATCGATGGCATGGTCTACCTCGGCACCGGGACCATGGCCGTGACCTACGGGCTCCTGCTCCCGGACGACGCGGACCCGGCCGCCGCCGGTGACCCGGCGAACTGGCTGAGCTGGCCCGCGGCGATGATCCCCGTCGCCCTCGTCGGCCTCGCGCTCGCCTCGCGGCTCTGGAACGCGAGGCCCACACCCCGGGTCAGCGCAGCCGCAGATCCCGGATGAGCTCGATGCTCTCGTCCGGCGGCGGGTCGAGCTCCCAGAGGTCTACGAAGGCCACCTCCGCGTCCGGGAAGATGCGACGCGCCAGGTCGCACATGGAGGGGTTCGCGTCGAAGACCGCGACGACCTCTCCGAAGCCCGCGAGGCGCGGGAAGGCCGTACGCTTGAAGGACTCGTCGCCCAGCGTGGCGTCGGGCTTCAACACGAGCTGCACGCCGGGCTCGGCGAGGGGCAGCCCATGCTCCCGGAGGCTCGCCACGGTCCCGAGCAGCATGCCCGGCACGTCCCGGCCGCTCAGATAGATGAGTCCGGCCCCGGCTTCCTGAAGCCCGCGCAGGTAGTCGACGGCGCCGGCCTGCGGCTCGTCGAGCATCGCGTAGTCGTCCGTGAAGAAGCGCTCGCGCCAGAAGCTGGTGACGTCCCGGGTCAGCTCCGCGCCCTGAAGGCCGCACTCGCGGAGCGTCTCGCCGAGCAGATACTGGACCCCCTCGAGGGTCAGCGATCGGAGCGCGTCGGCGACGTCCGGTTCGTCGACCTCGACCTCCTCCGCGTACTCGAGCAGCACCTGGAGCGTTCGCCGCCGGTTGTCGAAGATGGACCCGTCGAGGCCAAAGACCACGAGGGGTGGAGGCCCGCCATCCTCCGCAGCCACGGAGACGCGGTCGAGCACCCGCTGAAGGGTCTGCGACTGGCGGGGGAGCGGCGGCGGCAGCACGGGCGCGACCGTAATACGCCCGAAACCGGCCCGTCCAGGCCGAGACGCACGGGACCAGGCGCTGTCTAGAAGCGCCTCCCACAAAAGCTGATCGCGGTCGTATTCCCGCGAGATCCTTGAAAAGCCGGCCCGGCACCGCTTGCGCGAAGCCCCAGCTCGGTCTACTTTCGTCTCACTTTGGGGGTAGGGCATCGGGTCCGCCTCCTTCGTCGGGCGCCCCGCCCGGCGGTCGAGGCGCCCAGGGCATGCGGCGCGGCGACCCCGGAGAGGGCTTTGCGGGGGTGACCTCGGTCGCACACGGTCCGGCACCGCCTCGGGGAGGCGGACGAGTTGGGTGACTTTCCATGGGCTGTCACGCCCATGGCGTCCACGGGTGGGGACACGACGTGGATGAGGGACCGTCCTCCGGGGTTTCCTCGGGGATGCAGCTTGTCTTGGGTGCGACGCCGATCCGGCGCCGCCGCGCCGAGTTTTCTGCGCCGCTTCGTGCGGCCTGGCGCTCCCGCACACCCTTTCGGCACCTCGCAACGACCGCGAACCATGCGTGACCAAGGAACCAACCGGCCGGAGAGGCCCACCGCTCGCCGACGGCACGGCGCCGTGAGCGGGAGCCGTCCGTCCCGGCCGCCGCGCCGCCTGCGCCGCTCCGAGCCCCCGAGCGGCGCGCGCCGCAGCCCGCCGGTGGCGCCCCCCCCCAGCGCCGTGCTGGTGGTCGAGAGCGACCCGGACCACCAGTGGCGCCTCGCCCGCAGCCTCACCACCATGGGCAACCGCGTGGTGGGCACGAGCAGCGGCGACGGTGCGCTGGCGCTCGTCGCCGAGTGGAGCGTGGACCTGGCCATCGTGGCCGAGGACCTTCCGGGCATGGACGGGCTCGAGCTCATCCGTCGCCTTCGGGCACGATCGCCGCAGCTCGCCGTCGTGCTCCTGGTCGGCCCGGACGTCCCGGCGCCCCGGACCGAGGGCGTGACCGTCTGCGCCAAACCCCTCAGCGCGGAGGCCCTGCGCACCGCGCTGGCTCGGCTCGCGCTCCCCGTGGACGTCCGGCCGCTGGTGCCCGCGACGGGCCGGGGTCCGGGAGCCGCGGAAACGGACCCCGCGCGCCTTCCGCTCCCAGCGGAATAGACCGGCTCGACTTCGGGCGGAGAGCCCCTACTCTCCTGCGTCCGTGCCGCGCAGCCTCCCGGCGCTGGCGTCCTTGCTGGTCGCCGGCCTCTTCGTCGCTCTGGCCCTCGGCGCTGCGCACGCGCAGGGTGCGGGGCTCCGCACCATCGACGTGGACGAGGTGCGTCCAGGCATGCGGGGCTACGGGCTCTCGGTGCTGCGCGGAACGGAGCCCGAGCGCTTCGACGTCGAGATCATCGACGTGCTCCACGACTTCCGGCCCGGGCAGGACATCGTGCTGGCGCGAACGCCGCACCCGGTGCTCGACCATGCGGGCAGCGTCGGTGGCATGAGCGGCAGCCCCATCTACCTCGAGGGGCGGCTCCTCGGGGCCTACGCCTACGGCTGGCCCTTTGGCCGGGATCCGATCATCGGCATCACGCCGGTGCGGAACATGCTGGCGGAGATGTACCGGCCGACGCGACCGGACAGCTTCCCTGGCGCCCGGCCCCGGCGCGCGGCGCTCGGCGACACGCGGGCC
>JBCCAW010000670.1:0-3080 GCA_039814655.1 Myxococcota bacterium
GGCCGCGCCCTTGCGGGCCAGCGCCGACGCCTCGTCCTCGGCCATGCCGAGCACGTCCTCCACGTAAGCGCCGAAGGTGGTGAGGCTGCGTCCACGCCAGAGGCGCAGGCGCTGCGCTTCGCAGAGCGCTTCGGCGGCGGCGTCTCCAGCGGCCTCGTCCCCGGTGGCTCGCGCTTCGAGAATGACCTGGAGTGCGGCGGTGCGCCGGTCGAGCACGAGCCGCGCGTCGCGGTTGGACACGCCCGGGACGAGCGCCGCGGCGCGCGGGTCCCGGAGCTTGGGGCCCCGGGGCCGAGGCCGGAGCCGCGTATCGTCGCTCCGGGCGAAGGCCTCGAGGTCCGGGGGCAGACGCTTTCGCTCCGCCGGGCTGCGCCGAACCAAGGTCTCCGGCGCAGGCGCTCCCCGCCGCTTTCGCTCCGTTGCCACGCGGAGCGCTAGCAGGTTCGCGGCGCCGCCGCACGACGGGCGTCCGCGACGATGGCGAGGAGCGCCAGGCCGTGGGAGAGCCCCACGGCCCAGGCGACCTCCTGCCAGACGTGGGCCCGTACCCACCCGTCCAGCGGCGCGTAGGCCACGAAGAGGCTCGCGGCCCAGGTAAGCGCCCCGAGGCGACCGAGGGCCGCGGCAAGGGGCAGCACCCAGAGCAGGTACCAGGGATGTAGCTGCGGCGTGAGCAGCAGCAGGCCGAGCAGGAGGGTGAGACTTGCGTCTCCCGGCGCGTGCCGCGCGCGCCGGAAGGCCCAGAGGGCGCCTCCCACGAGGAGCAGCGCAACGAGGCCACGGGCGAGCGGTTCGGAGAGCACGCGGGCGTCTACCTCCTGCGGCCGCTGCCGGTCCTTTTTGGGCCCCACGAGGCCTGCCAAGGGGTCCACGGCGGTGCCCGAGAGCGCGCGGACCGCGCGCGGGACGCGCATGCGGCCGGATTCCGGTGCTTCGAAGCCTGCTTCGAGGGCGTCGCGGGCGCCTCGCTCGAGCAGCGCATAGGCACCCGCGTGCCCGCGCCAGCGCAGCGCGTAGGCGGCGGCACCGCTCGTGGCGCCTTCCCCGCCTGCCATCAGCAGAGGAAGAAGGACCACGGTGATGCCCGCGGCGGCCAGGAGCGCCGCGCGTGGGTGTCGCCGGCCGAGCACGGGCAGCAGCAGGGCCGGAGCCAGCTTCAGGCCCGCGGCGAAGGTCAGGGACAGGGCGCTCAGCCCATGGCGCTGTGCGCGGCAGGCGATCGCGAAGGCCAGCACGGCGGCGCCGACGAAGGCGTCCACATGCCCGCCGAGAGCGCTCGCCTCGATGGCCAGCGGGTGCAGCGCCAGCATCACCGCCGCCCGGGGCCCCGCCGCGCGCCCGGTCAGCGCCACGGCTATGAGGTGTCCGAGGAGGGCCAGCGCCTTCATGGACGCGGGGTGATGCGCGACGGCGTCCGCGACCGCGAAGAGTCCTTGGGCTGCCGGCGGGTAGATCGTGGGCAGCTCCGGATGGTTGATGCGCCGCCAGAGCGCGTCGCGGAGCGGCGCGAGGGCCGGGTCCGTGGGCGCGTAGGCGTAGGGGTTCATCCCCGCGCCGAGCACGCGCCCGTCCCAGAGATAGCGATAGAGGTCGTCGCTCGAGAGCGGCGGCGCCGCCAGGAAGGGAAGGGCGACGAGCACGGTCAGCGCCAGCGTGTGGCGCAGCGGCGGCGCCTCGTCGCGGAGGAGCAGCAGCCCGTAGGGGATGAAGGCCACCAGCATGCACGCGTGCACGGTGGACGGGCGGGGCCCGGTGAGGGCCACGGCGCCGGCCGCCGCGAGCAGCGTCGCCGTGGCCAGCGTGGCCGCCGGCCGCGGGCTCAGCGTTCGCTGCCTCCCGGGGCGTGGCTCCCCGGGACCTCGAAGGTCAGCAGCGTCGCCCGCTCGTTCGGCGAAAGCGTGTAGTTGTAGGCGCCGGCCACCACCCCGGCCGTCGCCACGCTGACCGTCGTCGTGGTCGGGCCGGCTTCGTCGCACTCGAAGAGGTAGTGCGCTTCGACGCGGTAGGTTCCGGGAGGCGGTGCGTCATGCCACACGGCGTTCTCGACGCGCTCCTGGGCCTGGGGCCGGCACGCGCCGCGCGCATCGTGGTCGAGGTGCCCGCCGCTCTCGGTGCGGCGCTGGTGGAAACTCAGCGCTTCGCCGCTGGGGTCGATGACGTAGAGGTCGACGTCGGCGTCGCTGTTCCACGCGACGGTGACCTGGAGTGCGCCGGCAGCGTACCCGCAGCCCTCATCCACGCGGCCGTCGCAGTCGTCCTCCAGGCCGTTGCAGGCCTCGCCGGCCGCCCTGTCGCAGACCGTGGGCACGCGAACGACGCCTTCGCCTGCTTCGAGGGAGAGCGCGTCCGCCGCCAGGACCGGTGCGACGACGGCGCGGGTCCGCTGCGTCGTCTGCGGGGTAAGGGTCGTACGCGCGGGGCCGGCCGTCGAACAGGCCGCAACGAGGGCGGCGACGGTAGGGACCCATGGACGCATGGCGAGACCCTGCCGGCTGCACGGCATGGCCGCAAGAGCTGGACTACGGCGCCGGGGAGAGAAGCGCTTGGCGCACGGCTCCCGCGTCGCGGAGCTCGAAGAGCACGGGCGGGACCGGGTCCCGTGCAGGGAGCGCAGGGCCTAGGGCGCCGTTGTCCGCGAGGGCCCGCGAGCGGGGCGTGTCGAGCACCAGAAAGACGTGTTCGAGCCCGCCCGGTGCCGGGCGGAGGGCGACGTCAACGATGCAGGCGCGGTCGACACTCAGCTCGACGTGCCCTCGCCGAATCAAGAGGCGGCGATCCGTCAGCAGGTACTCCGTGTCGTGGCCGAGGCGACGCGCGCGAAACACGCCGTAGTGCACGAGGCGAAACCCCACGGCGAGGATGCACGTCCAGCTGAGGGCCACGGCGCCGAAGAGGAGCGCCCACTCGAGGGAGCGGGGGCTGAGGCCAAGGCCTTCGAGGTCGAGGAGCACCTGAGCCGTTAGCCGGCCGACGCCGGCGCCGACGAGCACCACCACCACCCCGCAGGCCCCCCGCGCCCGCACACCCCACCCCCAGGGCCCGCCGGCCGGGCGCCCCGGCCACCGGCGCGTTTAGCCCCC
>JBCCAW010000387.1:0-5706 GCA_039814655.1 Myxococcota bacterium
CTCGCGGCCTCGCTGGACCCGCTCAGCGACGAGACCGTGGCCGTGTGGTTGCGCGCGGAGGCCGTGCTCTTCGAGGAGGACCTCGAGGAGAGCGTGCGCCTCTCGGCGACGGGCGCCGCGGGCCGGGAGCGCCTGAGCGTCGAAGTCGACGCGGCGCGGGCCCCGGAGCTGCTGGGGCTCATCGGACGCAAGCTCGGCCCGCTGGCGGAGGACCAGGGGCGAGGCCCCCGCTCCGCCGAGCGAGAGCGTCGGGAGCCCCCCGCGCCGGGGCGTCGTGGAGGCCGAGAGCCCGGGTCCGAGCGCTCCTAAAAGCGCCTTGCGCAGGGCAGCCCGGCAGCTACATTACGCGGCCCCGAAGGGGAAAGGCCGGCCAAGGCCGACGGAGCGAGACATGTACGCAGTGATCAAGACCGGCGGCAAGCAGTACCGCGTCCAAGAGGGCGACGTGCTGCGCGTCGAGAAGCTCGCCGGCGAGGTGGGGGACACGGTCACCCTCGAGGAAGTCCTGATGATCGGCGGCGACACGGTCGCCGTGGGCACGCCGACGGTGTCCGGCGCCGCGGTCACGGCAGAGATCGTCGCGCAGGACCGCGCGAAGAAGATCATCGTCTTCAAGATGAAGCGGCGGAAGAACTACCGCCGCAAGTATGGCCACCGTCAGCCCTACACGGAGCTGCGCATCACGGGCGTCACCGCCTGAGGAGACCGTCATGGCGCATAAGAAGGGACAGGGCTCGACCCGAAACGGGCGCGATTCGAAGCCGCAGTATCGCGGCGTGAAGGCCTTCGGTGGCCAGGTGGTCACGGCCGGCAGCATCCTCGTGCGCCAGGTCGGCCTTCGCTACAAGCCCGGCGCCAACGTCGGCGTCGGCAAGGACTACACGCTCTTCAGCCGCGTCGATGGCGTCGTGACCTTCGAGCGCCAGGGCCGGTCGGCGACACGCGTGGCCGTCTACGTGAAGAACGAAGAGACCGAGCCCGTCGCCGCCGAGTGAGCCGCCCGCGGTGCGCGCAGCTGCGACGCGCCGCAAAAACGAAAAGAGCCGTCCGGGCGCAACCGGGCGGCTCTTTTCGTTTCGGTCCTCGGGGTACTGGGGCTCGTGGTGCCCCCTCGGGCACGCACGCACCCTTCAGTGGAGCGGAAGGAGCTCCCGGGACGACGCATCCGTGGCCTGCGCGGGGTTGTCGAGCGTCGCCGGGCGCGGCGCGGAGGCGCCCTTGCTCGGCTCGGCGGACGTCGGGCGGGCCGGCATGGCGTCTCGGTGCGTCGCATCGCGGCGCGTCGAAGCCTGCGCACCGCCCTGACGGACGATGAAGTCCCCGAGCATGCGCGTCAGCTCCATGGACTGCCCGCTGAGCTCCTCGGACACGCTCGCGGACTCCTCGGTAGTCGCCGCGTCGCGCTGCGTGGTCGACGTCATGTCGTCGATGGCTTCGTCGATGCGGCCCACGCCTTCGGCTTGAGCCTGCGACGACTGGGTGATGGCATCCGTCAGCTGCCGGGTCGTTCCGACGCGCTCGCGAATCGCCTCGAGGCGCTCGAAGGTCTGCGAGGTCAGGCCCACGCCCGCCGTCGCGCGCTCCACGGACTCATCGATGAGCTTGGCCGTTTGGCTGGCGGCCTCGGCGCTCCGCTGCGCGAGGGCCCGCACCTCGTCCGCGACGACGGCGAAGCCCTTGCCGGCTTCGCCCGCGCGCGCCGCCTCCACGGCCGCGTTGAGCGCGAGGAGGTTCGTCTGGAAGGCGATCTCGTCGATGGTCCGCACGATCTTCGAGGTCTCGTCCGCGGACTCCTTGATGCCGTTCATGGCGCCGCGGAGCCGGGTCATCTGCTCGATGCCCGCGGCCGCGGCCTCGCTGGCCTCGCCGCTGGACTGGCGCGCCTCGCCGGAGCGGTCGGCGTTCTCGCGGCTGAGCTCGGTGATCTTGCGCAGGCTGAGACGCACGTCGTGGAGCGTCGTGGCACGACTCGAGGCGGCCTCGGCCATGGACTGGTTGCCGATGCTGATCTCGCGGGCGCCGGCGCCCACCTGTTGTGCGGCCGCCGAGACCTTCTCGAGCGCCCCCTGGAGGTTCGTCGCAGCCTGGTTGAAGGACGCCGCCATGCGGCCGAAATCACCCTGGTAGCTGCCGAGGGCGCGCGTCGTCAGGTCACGGCGCGCCAGCCCCTCGAGGGCCAGGACCAGCTCCTTGGTCGGCGCCTCCATGGCTTCCGCCGTCGCGTTCAGCCCCGTGACCAGCCGGCGGAAGCGCCCGTTGAAACGCTTCTCGTCGAGGCGGAAGGCCAGCTCGCCACGGCCGACGTTCTCCCCGAGCACGTCGAGCTGCGTCTGGAGCTCTTCGAGCACCGCGCCGAGCCGCGCGCCAGCGGCGCCAAGCACGTCGCCTGCACCGTGGCCGGCGAAGCTCACGTCCTCGCCGCGGCTCAAACGCTCGAGGCGTTCAGCGTAGCCCCGCACGAAGTCGACGGTGTCCCGGAAGGACGACGCGAGCGCGCCGATCTCGTCGTTGACCGCGTAGCGCACGTCCACGTTGACCTCGCCCCGGGCAATGGACTCGGCAGCGCGGCGCAGCTCCCGGAGCGGGCCCTGCACGGACCCGACGACGGCCTTGGCGACCGCCAGGGTCACCACGAGCAGCGCGAGGCAGCCGAGGACCGCCCACCAGAGCGCGGAGCTGCTGGCTGCGGCGAGGGATTGGGCGCCCGCGTCGAGGTCACCGAGGAACGACTCCTCGAGCTCGCTGAGCGCGTCGATCTTGGCCGTCTGCGCCGTGAACCACGCGCTGGGATCGCCCGGCGCGCCTTCGAGAGCGCCGCCGCGCATGGCCTCGGCTCGCTGGATGGCCTGGCTCTCCGCGGCGGAGGTGAGGCGCGCAGCTTGCCCCGCTGTGGCGAGGGCACGGACCCGCGCGAGGAGCACCTCCTGCTGCGCCGCGAGGCGATGGGCCGTCGCCGCACGCTCCGCCGTCAGTTCGCGCGCGAGGATCACACCAATGGCCGAGCGCTCGCGGCCGGCGCGCTCGATGGCCTGGCTGAGCGTCGCCACCGTCCGCGTGAGCCGCGCGAGCTCCGCGTCCCCGCTCTTCGTGGCCACCGCATCGAGGAGCGCGAGCCCCTGCTCGTTCAGCGCCGTGTAGCGCCCGGAGATGTTCTCGGCGTTCGGTCGCCGGGCATCGGCGCGAAGCGCGTCGAGGTCCGCGTAGGCCTGGCGATAGTCCCGGACGTTCGCCTCGAGCTCCGCGGGCAGGTCTCGGTCCGGTTGCCAGCTTCGAAGGCGCTGGATGGCCGCGTCGGTGGCCTGCTGCTGCGTCCGAAGCGCGGCCTCGGCGCCCTCGGCGCCGGCACGAAAGATGGAGGTGCGGCCCCGCTCGCGCTGCGTCTCGTGCACGAGGGCCGCGACCAGGTGCGCGCCTTCCACGGCGGCCTGGACGTCCTGGGCGCCCGCGCTGTCCGCGGCCTTGTCGCGGACCACCACCGCTGCGAGGGCCACGAGGCCGATCACCGGCACGGTCACCAGTAGGCCGAGACGCCTGCGGAAGGGGAGGTGGCTGATGGACATACCCACGGGGTACGCCCGATCCCTCGTCTCCGTGTAGGGGCGCAGCTCGCCTTTTCCCGCCGGCCTACTCAGCGCGCGGCGTCAGCCGCGGCAGCAGCTCACGGGCATATGGAAGGGTACGCAAGTGGGGACCCCGTCCTGAAGGTCCTCGGCGCGCAGCTCGCGCGTCGCCCGGGCTCCCTCGCCCGCACCGGCGAGCGGCGCCCGGTCCATCGGCGGGCAGAGCGGGAGGCCGCAAAGAGGACGGACGGCGTCGCAGCACTCCGGCGGCACGTCGACATAAGTGACGGCGTCGAGCATGCCCGTGGCCGCCCGCGCCGTCATCTGGCATGCCGCCTCGCCTCGACCGTCGCTCGTGTCGGCGGGGTCCGCCGCGTCCGCGGGCTCCGCGTCCACCACCGCGAAGCGCCCGTCGGGCCCTTGGCCCGTGAGCTGGAGCGTGTCCGGCGCGCCGCACGCGGTAGTCGGGTCCTCGTCGATCTGGTTCACCGCCGTGCCCGGCGGCCCGTAGGCGACGTCCGGGCACCCGAGCTCGTTGGGCACGCTCCAGGTCTGGCTCGCGAAGAGCCCCCCCTCGAGGGCGAAGCCCGTATCCGTCCGGGCGGCCACCTGCGCGTCGAGCTCGGCGTCGCTGAGCTCCGGCATCGACGCCCGAAGCGCCGCACGCACGTCCACGGGCCGCGCGCCGGCGAGGCCGCCGATGGCGATGAGGTCGTAGCTCCCTGTCGGGAGCTCCTGGCACTCCGTCGGCCCGGCCTCGTAGAGTTCGGCGACGTTGCCCGGCGCTAGGTAGGGAACCTGACACTGGGGGAGGTCGGGCCGGAACGTGACGATGGCCGCTGGCGGCACGGTGATGTCGATCTCCGGGGCGAAGGTGGTGCGTTGCGCCGGCGGGAGCACGAGTCCCGGCCGCACCGTGGCGACGAGGCGCACGTCCGGAATACCGGCGGCGAGCTCCACGGGGTTCCGCGCCCGCTGGGCGATGACCAGCGGAAGCAACCAGGGGACGCCGCTGCTCCCGAGAACGGGATGAAGGTCTTCCTCGCCGTCGCGGTTCAGGTCCACGGGCGCGACGAAGAACCCCCGGCCGGCCGGGGAGAGATCGAGGCCGAGGTTCGCCGCGGCTAGCGTGGGGCCTTCCGGGCCCGCCGGGTCGAGGAGCCGGAGCCGGAGCCGGGCGAGCTCCCAGTTCTCCTGGTCGGCCATCGCCGGGTCCGGGTTGAGGGAGAAGCGGGCCCGCGAGTCGAGGGCCTGGGCCCCGTCAGCGCGGGTGAAGGCGTGCAGCTCCGTCGCCACGGGCGCCGCCAGCGTCACCGTGACCCCCGTGATCCGCTGCCCCGCAGGACGCGCGGCCACGCCCTCGAAGGCGATGGTCCGGAAGCGAAGCGGGCTCTCGAGCGTGCTCACGAAGGCGCCACCGATCACGTCCCCGCGCGTGGGCGAGGTGAAGATGCCGAAGCGCGGGTCGAAGCTCCCGTCCGTGTCGTAGCTGGCGCGCAGCTGGTAGATGACGCCCTGATCACCGGGGCCGAGCGCGATCTCCGGCCAAACGAAACCGGCGGAGCGGGTGACCAGCGTGCCCTCGTCCAGCGCGCAGTCGCTCGCTTCGAAGAGCTCCGTGCCGTCGATGAAAAGCAGGTTGAGCGCGCTCGTCGCCGGGCCCTCCGGTGCGGGCGGCGCGTCGTTGCGAAAGAGCAGGAGTACGACGCGCCCGACAACCCGGCCGTCCACGCAGGGCGGTCGCGGTCCAGAGAAGACCACGTCACCCTCCATGACGCCCGTGGGGTTCGGCGCTTGCCCGCCGTCAGCCTCCGGGAGGTCGACGGCGGGGTCGCCGCAAGCGACGAGGAGGAGAAGGAAGAGGGCGCGAGAAGTCATCGGAGGCGGTAGGTGACCCAGCCGGAATAGCGGGTCTCGACGGGTTGGCCGAAGGGGTGCTCGCGGTGCCCCTCGTCGACGAGGTTCTGACCGACGAAGGCGAGCTCGAGGCCCGTGCGCGGCACGCGGTAGCCGATGCGCGCGTTGAGCACCGTGTACGCGGGGAGGTCGAAGGCGGCGAAGGCGACGCCACCTCGCTCCGCGTCGAGCACCTGCTCGACCCAGACCTGGGGGCTCACCCAGCTCAGGTCGAAGGCGAGGTCCAGAC
>JBCCAW010000765.1:0-2278 GCA_039814655.1 Myxococcota bacterium
CCGCCGCCGTTCGCGCCCACCAAGCCCACGCGGTCCCCCGTCTGCACGCCCCACGTCGCGTCACGAAGTACTTCTGTGTTCTTGAACACCATGCCGATTGTCTCGAGCCGGAGCGGCGCGCGGTCGAACTTGACGAAGTCGAAGCCGAGGAGAAGCCCGAGCCCCAGCGCGTCGCCCACGCGGTACTCCGCGTCGGCCTCCACGGTGATGCCCCCCGTGATCTGGTTCGTGAATTCGAAGCCCCCGTCCCGGAGCCGCTGTTGACCGCGGATGAGACCTCCAACGCTGGCGGTGAGCGCCAGGCGGTATTCCGGACGGCGAGTGAACGGGCCCGAAGCGCACGTGCTCCATCGCGTGGCCGTCGTGCCCCTCGGCGGCCCTCGGGTGCGCGGACGGCCTCGCGCGAAGCTGCGGATGCGGCACGTGGCGGGCGACCTGGCGCGTCGAGGAACGCTCCCGCGGGGAGGTCGTGCTCGTCACCGCGCCCGCGGCAGTCTCCTCGTCGGAGCTCTCGGCCGCGCCCCCGGCGCCCACCTCGACCGTTCTCTGAAGGGCGTGAGAGCAAGGCTTCTCGCGCACTCCAGCAGGGCGGCCCAGCCTTCGTATAACGCCTGCTACGTCAACTCCGGGCGGTTCATGCTGGCTATCGGCTGATCCAGGAGTGGGCCCCGGAGCGCGTCATCCAGGCACTTCGGACGCTCATCGCCGGGTAGACGACCACCGCCGAAGGCCCCTGGCGCGCGGCCAGCTCCAGAGCATCGACGACACCACGGGCCGCGGCTGGATGGCCCTCGACATGAGGCAGGAGACTCACGGCGCCCTCGAGCTACCGGCCGGTTGGGTACGCGCGCCACGCGCCCGGAGGGGTGGCTCAGGGGGCGACGAGGGGCCCAAAGAAACCCCATACGATCTCGGTCATCTCCACGTCTCGGCTCTGCGGTCCGAAGATCGGGGCGGGGAGGTCGACCTCCACGGCGATGCTCGGCTCGACGTGCCCTCCGTTCCAGATTGGCAGGAGCTGCACCGCTGGCCCGTCCTGGGACCCCCAGAACCAAAAGGAAGCGGCCCCGTACCACACGGTCGGGCTCTCGGTGATGCCGTTGCGCGCCACGAAGATCTCGGCCACGTCCCAGAGCTCGAGCACCCGGCCCTGACCGCCCCACATCTCCCCCCCGTCGTAGGGGAGGATCGCGTCCATCGAGCCGTTGATGAAGAGGGCCGAGAGCGGGACGTCCGAGCGGACGCAGGGGCTGGCGGGGTCGTCGGACATCGACGCCGAGATCGGGGCGATCGCCTTCAGCCGCTCGGGTCGCTCCTCGGCGAGGCGGAGGACCAGCTGCCCCCCGTTGGAGAAGCCCGTCGCGAAGACGTTCTCCCGGTCGGCTCCGTGCTCCTCGAGCACATGATCGAGCAACGCGTCGAAGAAGCCCACGTCGTCGAAGCGCTCGGGAGTCTGAGGGCGGCAGTCGTTCCAGGTGCGCGTGCCGTCGGCGTGCAACGCGTCCGGCACCACGAGGATGAGGTTCTCCTCTGCGGCGAGGTCGAGCCAGAGGCTCCACGGTGTGCGGATGGGCGGGTCCGCGATGCCGAGGAGCTCCCGGCTGGAGCCGCCCTGCCCGTGGAACAAGAAGACCACCGGGGCCCCGGCCGGCGCGTCGGGGAGGACGAGCTCGTAGGTGCGGGCAATGCCCCCAGCTTCAAGCTCCCGCACTCCCCGCGGACCCGTGGCGCCACCCTCCAGGCCGGCATCGTCGCCGCCTCCCAGGCCGGCATCATCGCCGCCGGTTCGGGTCGGTCCCCCGTCACGGCGACCGCCGCCATCGGTCGACGTGGCGAAGGCATCGCTGAAGGCGTTCCCGCCGACCGTGACCGTGTCGGCGCAGCCGGGCAGGGAGATGACCGCCAGGAAGAGCGGGAGCGTGACGACGGGCTCGATGTGCATGATCGGAGCGTCGCAGGCGCACCTTGCGAAGCCCTGACGAGGGTCCGAACCGCCGGCTTCGAACGGGGTGACCCGCGCGGCTCCTCGCGGCACGGCGGTGGGTTCAGCCGCCGGCGCGCTTCGCAGGCTCCGCGCTCAGGAGCGAAGGACCGGCAGCACGAGGGCCACGAGCGCACCGCTCCCGCGCCCTCCAGCACGCCGCTGCCTGGGCGTCCAGAGCCCGAGTTCGATCATCCACTTCCGCACCGTCGGAACGGAAACCCGAAGCTCGTGGACTTCGACGAGCTTCTCGGTGGCGAGCGTCGGCCCGAAGTCGGCGTAGTGGGCCGTGAGCAG
>JBCCAW010000047.1:0-17642 GCA_039814655.1 Myxococcota bacterium
CGACCTTCGTCGTAGTCGAGGGCCGCGAGGCCGTAGTGCGCCGCCGCCAGCTCTCCGTTGGCGCGAAGCGCGGTCTCGTAGCCGGCGCGCGCCGCGCTTGCGTCGCCGCTCTCCCGGTCCATGTCCGCCACGGCCACGCGCGCTTCGAGCAGGTCCGGACGCAGCGCGAAAGCCCGCGAGAGGAGACGCCTCGCCTCGGCGCCCTCCTTTCGCTTGCCGAGCTCATAGAGCACGGTCGGGTCCGCGGACTCGATGGCGTAGGCGGCCTCGAGCTCTCGGCGCGCCTCCGCCTCCCGGCGCGCGGCCGCGTAGAGTAGGCCGAGGCCGAGGTGCGGCTCGTAGCGCGACCCGTCGAGTGCCACGGCGGCTCCGTACGCCGCTTCGGCCTCCGCCACCGCGGCGCGGAGCCGGTGCGCGTCGCCGAGGGCGAGCTGGGCCTCGAAGCTCCGAGGGTCCTGCGCGAGCGCCGCCTCCAGCTCCTCGAAGGCGCGCCCGGAACGGTTCCAGACGAGAAAGGCCCGGGCTCGGCAGACCTTCGTGAGGACCTCCTGCCGGCCGCGCGTCTCGAGCTGCCGGCAGGCCGCCCGAGACCGTCGGTAGTCGCCCTCGGCAAAGGCCGCCCGGGCCGCGTCGAAGTGCGCTTCGAGCGTGTTGCCGCGGAGACGCGCCGCATCGTGGAGCACGCGGTAGGCGTCGCGGTAGCGCGCCGCCCGGAGCAGGGCGTGGCCATAGGCCACCTGCGCGTCCGCGTCGCGGCGATTGGCGCGGGCCGAAGCCTCGAGCTGGGCGAGGTCCTGGGCGGAGGCGTAGCCCGGGAGTGCGAGGGCGACGGCGAGAGTAAGGGCGAGGCGGGACATGGGCGACGCTGAGACGGGGTTGGGGACGCTTGGATTCAGCCAGCCGACGACCCGAGCTGGGACGACGCCGGAGCGGAGGGGCATGCCTACACGCTGATGGCGCCCTTCCGGAAGTCACTCGCGCCGATCTTCACGTTCACCGATCCCGGCGCGAGCCGCCGTGCCTCGTGCCTCAGGGCTGCGCGCCGCGGTTCATCAGCTCGGTCACGTACACGGTTCCGCGGATGTTCTCCCGGGCCTGATAGCTCGCCACCCAGACGTCGTATTGGCCCGCCGGTGGGTTCTGGAGGTCGACCTGCGGGTTGAGCCCCGCCGTGTCGTCGTTGCAGTGCCAGCGTCCCTGGGCGTCGTTGATGACCAGCGCCGTGTCGCCCTGCGCCTGCACGAAGAAGCGGAGAAAGCGCTGCGGGTTCGTGTAGTTGACGATGAGGTCGGGTTGGCGCGTCGCGAAGCCCCGGCAGTCCGCGCCAAGGCCCATCTGCGACACGTCCCGGTCGCCTCCGCTCACCACGTTCGGGAAGGGCCGAGGGTCCGGCGTGAAGCCGCCGACGAGGGCGTGCGTGCCGAAGTTGGCCTGGTTTCCACCGATGGCCAGCCCGCCGTTGCCGGATGGGGGCTGGGCCGGGGCCTGGGCCTGGGCAGGCTGGAGGCCGAAGCGCGCGAGCTCGGTCACCATGAGCGCGCCGCGGATGCGCTGGCCGGCTTGGTAGCTCGTGACCCAGATCTCGTACTGGCCCGCCGGCGGGTTCCGAATGTCGACCTGCGGGTTCGTCCCGGCGAAGTCGTCGTTGCAGTGCCAGCGTCCGGCGCCGTCGTTGATGACCAGCGCCGTGTCTCCCTGCCCTTGAAAGTAGAGGCGAAGAAAATTCCCGGCGTTCGCGTAGTTGACGATGAGGTCCGGCGTCTGCGCCGCGAAGCCCGCGCAGCCCACGCCGAGCCCCATGCGGGACACATCGAGGCTGCCGCCGCTCACGATGTTCGGGAACTGCTTCGGGTCCGGCGAGAAGCCTCCGCTCAGGTAATGCACGCCGAAGCTAGCCCGCTGGCCGCCGAGTGCGAGGGTCCCCTGCGCCGTGCCGCGGGTGGCCGGCGCCACCATGAGGGCGGCGGACAACAGGGAGAGCGTCGCCAGAGTGTGCGTCTTCCGCGTCGTCGTCATGAGTCTCTCCTCCGCTCCGGACCCCCGCGGCTGGACGATTCGCGGGCCCAGCGCGATCGTACGGCAGATCGAGCTTCCGTTGCAGCCGCGCGAGAGGAGACGGCGCCGGCCATCACTCCGCGCCGTGCCGTCCCGTCCCTTCGTCGTGCCGTGTCGCCCCACACCGTCCCGGAACGAGGGCGCTTTCCAGACAGGGCGGCTGACACCAAATCGCTGGGCCATGAAGGACGCGACGCGCGACTCCGCCCCGGATGCCGGGACCCCCTCGCTTCTGGCGCGCGTGCCGGCGGCCCTCGCCGTCCTGGTGCTGGCGCTGGCCGTGGCGCTTCGCTTGCCGGCTCTCCTCGGCGTGACGGGCTCCGCCAGCCGCGAGGCGGCGGCGGCCGCCGAGCTCATCGCGGTGTACCTGCTCATCATCCCGCTGCCGCTGGCGGGGCTCGGCGTGAGGCTCTTGCCCCGGCGCCTCGGGGCGTCCGCCCCGGCGCTGCCCCTGCTCCATCGGCTCGCCGTGGCGCTGTGGGCCGTCGCCGTCGGCCTCTTCGCCGTGGGTCTGCTCCTCCGCGACGCCGGCAGCTTTCATCCGCGCTGGCTGCTCCACGAGAGCTTCGACGCGGAAGCCGCCGGGCGCTGGATGGCTCTCGTGCTCGCGGGCATCTTCTGCGTGGGCGCCGGTGCGGCGCTCGACGCGGTCGGGGTTCTCGTCACGGCGCACGCGCGACGGCGAAAGGGCCTCGCGCTACGCGACGCTCCGTTGCTCGCCTGGGCGCTCTATGGCCGCGCGCTCGCCGTGGCCGTGGCCGCGCCGCTGCTCTGCGTGCTGGCGCTGACCACCCTGGCCGAGCGCCTCTTCGGCATGGGCCTCTTCGACGCAGCGCTGGGCGGAGACCCGCTCGTTCACCGGCACCTCTTCTGGCTCGCGCTGCACCCGCTCCTGGTGACCGCGCTCCTCCCGGCGCTCGGCCTCATCTTCGAGGTGCTCTCGGGCTCGAAGACGGCGCCGGCGACCCAGCGCCAGCGCTGGTCCTTCGTGGCCTTCGCGCTCCTCAGCCCCCTAGGCTGGGGGCAGCACCTCATCGCGTCGGGGGTCAGCTCCTACTCGGCCATGGTGTTCAGCGCCTGGGCCCTGCTGGGCCTGCTGCCCCTCTTCCAGCTCCTCATCGACGCCAGCCGGCGCGTGGCAGGGCTCTCGGCGCCGCCGCGCGGCGTGGCCGCCGGCGCCCTCGTGCTCTTCCTCGCCAGCCTGGCGCTCCTCGCGATGGGCCTGCGCGCCGGGTCGCTGGCCGTCGCAGCAGGCCTCGACGTGGTGCTCTTCGGGCAGCTCGGTCTCGGGCTGCTGGTGCTGCTGGCCGGGGGCGCGCTGGCGCTCGCCTGGGCCCTCGAGCGCAGCCACGGCGCCGCGCCGGCCCTCGAGGCCGCGGCCGCTCACGCTCGCTGAGCCGCGGACCTTGACGCGCTGCGGGCGCTGCCCCACTGCGGCGACCATGCGTCGTCTGATCTTCTCCCTCCCCGCCGTCCTGCTGGTCGCCTGTGGCGGCGCCACCGCCGAGGCGCCCGCCACGGCCGCCGCGTCCTCGGGACCGGCCGAAGGCGTTACTCCGCCGCTGCGCGCGGACCTTCCCTATGGCGACCTGAGCGCCATTCTCGCCGCCGACTTCCGCCCGGAGGAAGAGCGCGCCCGGGACGCCTTTCGCCACCCGGCGGAGACGCTGGCCTTCTTCGGCGTCGCCCCGGGCAAGGACGTGATGGAGCTCTGGCCCGGCCGCGGCTGGTACACGAAGATCCTCGCGCCGCTTCTCCATGATTCGGGCTCGCTCGTCGTCGCGACGACGGACCCGAGCGTGGACGGCTACCGCGGGGAGCGCGACCGGGAGATGGCCGCGCTCTGGGCCGCCAACGCCGCGCTCTACGGCAACATGGAGACCGTGGTGCTCGACCCTCCCGGGCACACGAACCTCGGTGAGCCCGAGAGCGTCGACGTGGTCCTGACCTTCCGCAACACGCACAACTGGCTCGGCGACGGAACCCAGGAGGCGGTCTACGCCGCGGCCTTCCGCGTGCTTCGCCCCGGCGGCGTGCTCGGGGTCGTGCAGCATCGGGACGCCGACGACGCGACACCGGACGCCTCCCGGGGTTACCTCCCGACGCCCTTCGTCGTGGCGACGGCGGAGGCGGCGGGGTTCGTGCTCGACGCCAGCAGCGAGGTCAACGCCAACGGCGAGGACACGAAGGACCATCCGAGCGGCGTCTGGTCGCTCCCGCCGGCGCTGCGCGGCGGTGAGGACGACGCGGACCGTTTCCGGGCCATTGGCGAGAGCGACCGCATGACGCTCCGCTTCGTCAAGCCCGCGCGCTGAGCCGGGCGGGCTGGGCTACGCCTCCGCGACCTTGCGCGTGACCACGCGCGCCGGGTCGATGCCCAGGGACCGGAGCGCGGTCTCCCAGCGCGCTTCGAGGGGCAGGTCGAACACGACGTCCGCGTCGAGATCGACGGGAATCCAGCTCCCCTCGTTCATCTCGCTCTCGAGCTGCCCGGGTCCCCAGCCGGCGTAGCCCAGCGCCAGGAGCGCCCGGCGCGGAGCGCGGTTGGCCGCGACGCTCTCGAGCATTTGAAGCGACGCACTCAGGGCGACCTCGGCCGTGACCTCGAGCACGTCCGTCGGGACCTCGGGAGCGCCCTCGGGGTCGAACACGACCCAGCCCGTCTCCGGCGAGACGGGCCCGCCGAGGAGCACGGGAAGCTCCGGCGACAAGGGATCGGGGTCGAGGTCGAGCTCCGCGACGACCTGGTCGAAGCGCACCGGCGACTCGCGGTTCACCACGAAGCCGAAGGAGCCCTCGGCCGAGTGGTCGATGAGGAGCACGACCGTGCGCCCGAAAAACGGGCAGTCCAGTGCCGGCGCCGCCACGAGGAAGCCAGGCGCGAGCGAGTCCGCCATGGCGGGAGCCTGCCATCGAAGCACGGCGGTGGCGAGGGGCGCGCCGGGCTTGCGTCCTGGCGGCGCAGAGTGCAGAAGCTGGCCTCGTGCAGCCCCGAGAGCGCGTTCGCGCCGCCACGCGCACGGCGCGCTTCGTCGGCCTCCTCACCCGCACCCTCGCCCAGTGGGAGGTGCGCCGGCGTCTCACGCCGGCCGGGGGCCTCGAAGAGGCACGCACCGCCACCAAGCAGCGCCTCGCGAGCGAGCTCCTCGACCTCTTGGCCATCGACCGGGCCTGGGAGGGCACGCTCCCGCCGGCCACGGGGCCGCGTTTGATCGTGGCCAACCACCGGACGGCCCTCGACATCGGCGTGCTCATGGAGCGCGCCGGCGGGCACTTCTTGAGCCGCGGGGACCTCGCCGAGTGGCCCGTGATCGGTCCCCTGGCCCGGCACGGCGGCACCATCTTCGTGGAGCGCGGCAACAAGCGGAGCGGCGCGCTGGCCATCCGGGCCATCCGCCGAACGCTGGCGGACGGCAAGACGGTGATCGTGTACCCGGAGGGCTCGACCTTTCGCGGCGACGAGGTCCGGCCCTTTCTGGCCGGGGCCTTCAGCGCGGCGCGGGCGACGAAGGCCGAGCTGCTCCCCATCGGACTCGCCTACCCGGACGGCGTCGAGTACGTGGACGTCGACTTCATGGGGCACCTCGGCTCCATCGCGGCGCGGCGACGCACGGCGGTGAGCGTGGAGGTGGGGGAGCCCTTCGGCGTCGACGTGGCCGGTGGCAAGACCGCGGAGGTCGCGGCCCACGCCCGAAACGTGGTCCAATCGCTCGTCGAGCGGGCTCGAGTGCGCTTGCGAGGCTGAAAGCGCGGGGGTCGCCGAGCCGCGGCGCCCTTTGGCTGAAGATCGCACACGCCGGTGACGTCCCAACGGGCGGAAGGACCTCTGATGATGCAGCGAAGCATGGTTCGTTTGGCGATGACCGTGGGCCTCCTCGCCCTGGGCGCGGGGTGCACGCTCCACACCACCAGCGCGCGCCGGACCGTGGTTGCCACGCCGCCGCCGACCACCACCGTCGTGGCGCAGCCGGTACCGGCGCCCGTGGCGCCGCGCGTGGCCGTAGCCCCGCAGGCCGCCTACGGGGCGCCGAGCTACGTGACCGTGAACCAGCCGCCGCCTCCGCTTCAGGGCGCGCTGCAGCCCGGCCACAAGCCCACCCCGGACGCCGTGTGGGTGAGCGGCCACTGGTCCTGGCAGGGCCAGTGGGTGTGGGTGCCCGGGAGCTGGCAGCGCGCCCAGCCCGGCTACGTGTGGGAGCCGCCCGTCGCCGTCGCGGCGCAGGGTGGCGGCTACCAGTACCACCCGGGCTATTGGCATGCGCCGCAGCAGACGCCGCCGCCCGTGTACACGACGCCGGGCACCATTCGGGTGCACGTCGTGGGTCCCGGCGGACGAACGCGCGTCGTCGACCGCGTCGCGCCGGTACGCGGCCAGCCCATCCCCACGCGCGTCGTCGCGGCCGGCGGCCAGCGCGGGACGAGCGCGACGGTGCGGGTCCGCCCCGCGCCGGCCACGCGCACGGTGACCACGACGACGAGGCGCCCGACGGCCACGACGCGGACCACGACGACGCGCACGACGGCCACGCGGACCCCCGCGACGGCGACCACGCGCACCACGACCACCACGCGCACGGCGACGCCCACGCGAGGCACGACGACGCGGACCACCACCCGCACCACCACGCGCAACACGCCGACGCCTCGGCTGCGTACGACCACGCGCACGACGGCGCCGCGCGGCACGCCGGCGCAGCCGCCGAGCGCGACGCCTCCGCGGACCACCGGCACGGTGACCACGACGACGCCGGGGACGCGAACGACGACGACGCGGACCACGCGCGGGCGAACGACGACCACCACCACGGCGCGCCCGGTCACGGCCACGACGCGCGGCACGGCGACGACGACGACGGGGCCGACGCGAACGACGACGACCACCACCACCGTGACGCGCCCGGGGCAGCCGCGCGCGACCGGCACCGTGCAGGTGCCGCCGACGCGCGTTCAGCCCGGCCCGCAGCCCGTGCGTGGCACGACCACCACGACCGTGACCCAGCCGGGCGCGGCGCCGCGGGTGACCGGAAGCGTACGGACGACCACCCCGGGCGCCGTGGTGCGGCCGACGGGCCCCACGGTGAACGGCACGCCCACGGTGCCCACGAACGGCACGGTGACCCCGGTCTGCCGCGTCGCGAGCCCGACCACGGTAAGCGGGAGCGTGGTCATCGTGACCGGACGCAACCTGCAGAACACGCAGGCGCTTCGCGTGGCCGGCGTGATTCAGCCCATCCTGAGCCAGGAAGCGACGCGCGTGCGCGCTCGCATGGTCTCAGGCGGCGGCGGTGCGGTGGAGATCACCGTCGCCGGCCGGCGCTACCGCTGCGGCAACGTCCAGGTGAACGGGCGCTAAGAGGGCGCCTTGCTCCCCGGCGGCGGCGGCCCGAAGCTCGCGACATGTTCACCGGCATCACCCGCGGGCTCTTCGACGTCGTCGCCGTGGAACGCGAGGAGGCCCTGCTCCGCTTCGACGTCCAGCTCGGGGCCTACGGCGAGGGCCTCGAGCTCGGCGCCAGCGTGAGCATCGACGGCGTCTGCCAGACCCTCGTGCGCTGGGAGCGAGGCGTCGCACGCTTCGAGGCCATCCAGGAGACCCTCGCCAAGACGACGCTCGGCGAGCTCGCCGTCGGCGCGAAGGTCAGCGTCGAGCGAAGCGCCCGCGTGGGCGACGAGATCGGCGGCCACGACGTCGCCGGCCACGTGACGGGAACGGGCACGGTGCACGCGCTCCGGGCCGAAGGCCACGAGGTGCAGCTCACCGTGTCCGTAGCGCCAGCGTGGATGCGCTTCCTCCAGCCTAAGGGCTACGTGGCCCTCGACGGCTCGAGCCTGACCATCGGAGACGCCGTGGACGAGGCGCAGGGCCGCTTCGACGTCTTCCTCATTCCCGAGACGCTCGCGCGCACGGGCCTCGGCCGGAAGCGCCCCGGCGACCGAATCAACGTGGAGCTCGACCCCAAGACCGTCGCCATCGTCCGCACCGTCGAACGCGAGCTTGCGCGGCGCGGCCTGACGCAGGGCGGCGTCACGGACTGAGCGACGCGACCCCGGCGGTCCAAAGGGCAAGGGGCTAGCCGGCCAAGAGTGCCCCGAGGCGGCGGAGTAGCCAGGTGCTTCCGGCGACGCCGAGCGCGTAGACCACGACGCGGCGAAGCAAGGCCTCCGGCAACCGGCGCCGCGCCAGCGCCGCCAGCGCGAGCACGACCGCGACGAAGGCGAGCTGCCCCGCTTCGACGCCGAGGTTGAAGCCGAGGAGCGCGGGCACCACGGCGCCCTCGGGCAGCCCCGCCTCGCGGAGCGCGCCAGCGAAACCGAGGCCGTGCACGAGGCCGAAGGCCCCGGCAACGAAAGCCGGGTGGCGGTGCGTGAGCGAGGGCGGACCCCGGTCGAGCTCGAAGGCCAGCAGCACGAGGCTGAGGGCGATGACGGCCTCGGCGCCCGCGCCGGCGACGGGCAGCACGCCGAGCGCCGCGAGCGCGAGGGTCACGCTGTGCCCGAGGGTGAAGGCCGTGAGGGCCAGGAGCAGACGTCGACGGCGCTGGCCGAGGAGCACCAGCCAGCCGAGGACGAAGAGCAGGTGATCGGCCCCACCGAGCACGTGCTCGGTGCCGAGGCGCAGGTAGCGGGGCAGCACCGGCGCGGTGTCGCCAAGGGCCAGCTCTGGCGAGCGCGCATCGAGGGCCGCCGTGCGGATGGCGGCCCCTGCGTCCCGCGGCCGAATCCGCACCACGAGCTGCGCGTCGAGGCGACCCTCGACGCCCAGGGAGCCACGGAGCGGTCCCGGAGGACAGCGCAGGGTCCAGCGCCGGTCGACGCCGGTGCTGACGACCGCGACGCGCGGCGGTTCGGCCGTGCAGCCCTCGGGCCAGCGAGGCGTCAGGGCGAGGCCCACGGCCGGCGCCCCGGCCACGCGGAGCTGCACCTCCCAGCGCACGGGCACGTCCGGGCCCGCGGCCGGCTGCTCCGCCAGATCGAGCAGGCCAAACCCCGGAGGATGCGCCGCCGCGCGAGAGGGCGCGAAGAGCGGAAGGACCAGGAGCACGAGCGGGAGCCCCATGCGGCGCGGCGCGGCGCCCGGTGCGATGCCATTTGGACTGCGGGCGGGCCCGGCGACGCGGCGCTTGGCCCTCAAGGCGTCCTCCGGTCGTCCAGGGGCAGCCCGGCGCGGAGCGCCTCGATGGCCTCCTGAAGCGCGGCCTCTTCGGCCTCGCGCGCCCAGACGGCGCGCACGGCCTCGCGTACCTCCGGGAGCGGCGGGGTACCGCCCAGCTGCCGGCGCGTGACGCGCACGAGGTGGGCGCCGTAGGGGCTCGTCAGCGGCCCGGACCAGCGTTCCAGCGGGACGCTCTCGAGGCCGCGCGCGAACTCTTCCCCGAGGCGGGCCGCGTGCGCGACGACCGGTTCCAGGCCGAAGCGGTCCCCAAGCAGGAACGCGCTGCCGCCCGCGGGCGCACCCTCACCGGCCACCGCCAGCGCTTGGCGCGCAACGGCCTCGGCGTCGTCGTGCCGCCCGCGGTCGTAGAACACGTGCTCGAAGGCGACGCGCGCGGGCACGCGAAAGCGCTCCGGCGAACGCGCCAGCGTCGCCTCGAGCTCGGCGTCGCTGGGGTCGCCGGGGGCGAGCTCGGAGCGAAGGAGGAACTCCATCTTCTGCACGAGACGCCGGCGCACGATGGGATCGCCGCGGTCGAGACCGAGGGCCAGGGCCTCCCGAAAGAGCGCCTCTTCCTGCAGCCACCGGGCCACGGGATCCACCTCCGCGGGTTCCCCGCGCCCTTGGGCTTCCGCGCGGAGCCCGGCGACGAAGGCGTCGTCGATCACGACCGGCGAAGGGCCCGCGGGCGGCGAAAGGAGCCGCTCCGCACCGAGGATGGCCAGGGCGAGGAGGAGGAAGTGGACGAGCGGCTCCCGCCAAAGCGGGCGCCGGCGGTCCGGCGAGGAGGACATGGGCGCGCATCCTCGCAGACGCGAAGGCGCTAGGCTCCCCGCGATGCGTGCCTCGATGTGCCTGCTGCTTGCGCTCGGCTGCTCCGAGCCTTCCGTGGAGCTCCCGCCCGCGGCACCGGCGGCGGCCGGCGAAACTCCCGCGGACGACCTCGCCGGGGACGAGCGCCGCTTTCTCGAAGACCTGGCGCGGCAGCTCGTACGGGGGCGCAACAGCCGGCCGCGCCCGGAGACGACGGAGCGCCTCGACCACACGCTTCGGCTGGTCGCGGGAGGCCCGGGAACGGGACGCCCGGGGGTCGCCCTCGAAGCCTGGGTCTTCGAAGCCTGGGACGAGGTCCGCGGCGGCCGAGCCCCGAACGCGGCGGACACGGTGCTGCTCCTCCACGGGCTCGGCGACAGCAAAGCCAGCATGGCCGGCCTCGCGCGGCGGCTGCAGAGCCGAGGCATGCGCGCCGTCGCCGTGGACCTGCGCGGGCACGGTCGCTCCGAAGGGGACCACATCGGCTACGGCGCCTTCGAGGCGCCGGACCTGAGCCAGCTACTCGACGCGCTCGAGGCCGAGGGGCGCGGGCCCGGCCGGGTGGGCGTCTACGCAGCGTCCTACGGCGCGCATGTGGCGGCGCAGCTCGCCGCCCGGGACCCTCGGGTGCATCGCGTGGTGGCCGTGGGGGCCTACGCGAGCCTGCGCTCGACGGTCCCGGAGTTCGTCCGGCTCCGCTATCCCGAGCGGGCGGACCTCCCGGAACCGGCGATTCAGCGCGCCGTGACGGCGGCGGCAACGCTCGCGGGTTTCGACGCCGAGGCCGCCAGCGCCGAGCGCTGGCTCAGCGCTCCGGAGGCCGGTCCTGCCCGCGTGCTCTTCATCCACGGCGCCGACGACGAGGTGGTGCCCATCGCCCATGCGGAGCGCCTTGCCAGCGCCTGCGGCGCGCCGTGTCGCCTGCTGCGGCTGGAGGGGAAGGACCACCTCGGCTCCATGCATGGACCGGAGCTCCGCGCCGCGCTGCTGGCGTGGCTCGAGGGGCGCTGGGACGACGTACCGGGGGGACCGAGCAGCGGCTGAGCGTTGCCTTGCCGCCGGGACGCGCGGCGGGGAGGCTCCGGGCGATGGCCACGGACGTACTCAGCGAGCTCATCGGCATCCTGGAGCTCGAGCGCATCGAAGAGAACATCTTTCGAGGCCAGAGCCAGAACCTGGGCTGGGGCCGGGTCTTCGGCGGGCAGGTCGTCGGGCAGGCGCTGAGCGCCGCGGAACAGACGGTCCCCGGCGAACGCTCCGTGCATTCGCTCCACGCCTACTTTCTTCGGCCCGGCGACGCCGAGCGGCCCATCGTGTTCAACGTCGACCCCATCCGCGACGGCAAGAGCTTCACGACGCGGCGCGTGGTGGCCGTGCAAAACGGCCGGCCGATCTTCAACCTCTCGGCGTCCTTTCAAATCGCCGAGGAGGGCTTCGAGCACCAAACCTGCACCATGCCCGAGGTGCCGGCGCCGGAAGAGCTCCGCAACGAGAAGGAGCTCATGACGGCCACGCTCGCCGCGCTCCCGGAAGGGGTCCAGGCGAAGATCCCGCCGTTCATGAAGGAGCGCGCGACGGCGGAGCGGCCCATCGACGTGCGTCCCGTGGACCCCGTGAACCCGCTGGACCCGGACGTGCGCGCGCCGCTCAAGCGCGTGTGGTTCAAGGCCAACGGCGCCCTCCCGGACGCGCCGCGGCTTCACGAGTATCTCCTCGCCTACGCCTCGGATTTCCATCTGCTCTCGACGTCCATGCACCCGCACGGCGTGAGCTGGATGATGCGAGGGATGCAGGTGGCGAGCCTGGACCACGCGCTCTGGTTCCATCGCCCCTTCCGCTTCGACGAGTGGATGCTCTACGACATGGAGGCGCCGACGGCGCAGGGGTACCGCGGCCTGAGCATGGGCCGCTGGTTCACGCGCGAGGGCGTGCTGGTGGCCAGCAGCGTGCAGGAAGGCCTCATCCGCGACCGGCGCGGCGAAGCCCGCTGAGGGGCCCCGCGAACGAGGACGTGACGGGGCCCCGGCGCCGACCCCAGGACCCGGTCATGCGGACGCTCCTTTGCGTGGTGATGACCGGCTGCGCCTCGACCACGGGGCCGGCCTCGACGACGGCCACGGCGGCCGAGCCGGAAGCGGCAGCGGAGCCGGAAGCGGCAGCGGAGCCGGAAGCGGCAGCGGAGCCGGAAGCGGCAGCGGAGCCGGCGTGCCCGCCGGAAGCCTCGGGCTCGCCTTCGTGTCTCTTCCCCTCGGACGGGCCCGCGGACGCGCCTGCGCCCGTCGACCGCAACGTGCTCGGACAGGCGCTCGCGCCCTGCTCCTTGGACCCGCTCACGGGCTGGCGACGCAGCGGGAGCTGCAGCACCGGTCCCTCGGACCGCGGCATTCACGTGGTCTGCGCCGAGATGACGCCGGCGTTCCTTCGCTTCACCGCGGCGCGCGGCAACGACCTCTCGACCCCCATGCCGGCGTTCCGCTTCCCGGGCCTGAACCCCGGCGACCGCTGGTGCCTCTGCGCAAGCCGCTGGCAGGAGGCCTACGACGCCGGCGTCGCGCCGCGTGTCGTGCTCGAGGCGACGGAAGAGCGGGCCCTCGACCTGATCACCGAGTCGGCGCTTCGCGACCGCGCCACGGAATGAACCAGACGCTTTCGCCCCGGGAGCGCGAAGGCCTCAGGTCGCCGGGAGGCAGACGCTTCGAAACGCCGGATCCGCGCCAAGGCGGCCGGTGACGAAGAGCCCGTAGAGGCGAAAATCCGCCCGGAGCGACCAGAGCGGGTAGGTGAACGTCGCGGGCCGGTTCTTCTCGATGAAGAAGTGCCCGATCCAGGCGAAGAAATAGCCGCTCACGACGGCGGCGAGCAGGAGCGAGGGCGTCATGGTGACCACCGCCGCCAGCAGCCAGGAGAGCGCGAGCGTCGTCCCGATGTAGTGAAGCACTCGGCACAGCGGATGCCGGTGCTCGCCGAGGTAGTAGGGCCAGAAGCCCTCGAAGCTCTCGATGCGTGGCTCGCTCATGCGATGAACGATACACAACGCTCGTCATGAATCAACACGCGCCGGCGTTGGCACGCGAAGGCGGCTGGACGGAATGCGAAAGCCCCGCGACAGCGAGGCTTCCGGGGTGCCCAGACGCGGATTCGAACCACGGACACGCGGATTTTCAATCCGCTGCTCTACCAGCTGAGCTATCTGGGCGAAAGGACGGCGAGATTAGCCCGGGGCCCGGCCCTGTCAAGGCCTGGAGCCGTCCCCTTTTTTCGGGCTGCGGGAGCTGGCGCGCTACGCTGGCCCCGATGTCGGACGACGCCGCGAGCGGGCCCCTGATGGCCTTCCGGCGCCTCCTTGCCGATGCGCAGGGGGGGGGCCAGGCGAAGGTGGACGCGCTCGTCGCGCTCGCCCAGCGCCGGGTGCTCGTGGCCACCTGGTCCGCGGAGAGCGAGGACTTCCGGACGCTGGTGAGCTCCGACGGACAGTCGGCGCTTCCCCTCTTCACGGACGAGCAAGAGATGCGGGAGGCCGCGCGGCGCTTCGGCTGGTTCGACAACGACGACGCGCAGATCCCGCACCGCCACATCGACGCCCGGGCGGCGCTTCAGCACCTGGCCGCGCACGGCCTCGACTACCTCGTCATCGACATCACCGCGGACCACAGCCTGGAAGCCGAGCGCGCGGAGCTCGAGCCGCTCCTCCAGGCGCGAGGCCGCGCCGACGAGACGGGCCCCTTCGCCGCCGTGGGCCGCGTCGGCTCCTCCATGCTGCAGGTGGTGCGGCCCTCCTCGGTGCCGCCTCCCGGCGACGAGGAGCCGGGCGCGAACGATGCCGGCGTTGACCACGCGGAGGCCGGCGCGGCAGCGGCGCCTGAGAGCGCGCTCATCGCACCGGAGCGGCTGCGGGCCTTCGACCTCCCCGCGGAGCCTCCGGACGCACTGCTCGCGGAGCTGAGCGCCCTGCTCCGCGGCTACCCGGAGGTCGAGTGGGCGCTCTTTCTTCTGGCCACGCCGGACACGACGCCCCCGGGTCCCGTGCTGGGTCTTCGCGTGGACCGGAGCTACCGCGACCGGCTCGACGAGCTGGTGGGCGCCCTCGGCGACCTCCGCCATGAGGGCCAGCCCGTGCGCGCGACGCTCCTCGACGGCCCCGCGGAGCTCAAGGCCGTGCGCCCCAAGGGCCTGCACTTCTACCCCTTCCGCCGCCGCGCTTGACGCGGGCGGGGGCCGGGCGCAGTCCCGGGACGTGACCTTCGGTCGCCAGCTGCCGTCCCTCCGCGTCCCGGCACCGGGGCCGCGCTCCCGCGCCTTCGTCGATCGGCTCGCGGCCGCGGAGAGCCCGGCCTTCACCACACGTCGCGCCCGCCGGGCCGAGCGCGCCGGCGCGCCCATGGACCCCATCGTCTGGCGCCGGGCCTTCGGCGCCAACGTCGAAGACGCCGACGGGAACGTCTACGTCGACCTCACCGCCGGCTTCGGCGTCGCGGCGCTCGGCCACGCGCACCCGGCGGTCGTGGAAGCCGCTCGGTCGCAGCTCGCGGTGCTCCCCCACGCCCTCGGCGACCTGCATCCCTCGGAGGTGAAGGTCGCCCTCCTCGAGGCGCTGGCCGCCCGCGCGCCCTTCCCGGACGCCCGCGTGGTGCTCGGCCTCAACGGGTCCGACGCCATCGAGGTGGCCCTCAAGACCGCCGCCCTTCACACGGGCCGCGCGGGCGTGCTCGCCTTCGACGGCGGCTACCACGGCCTCGCCTACGGACCCGTGGCGGCCTGCGGCTTTCAGCGGGCCTTCCGGGAACCCTTCGCGGCGCAGCTCAACCCCCACGTTCGCTTCGCGCCCTACCCCGAGCGGCCCGAGGGCCTGGCCCCGGCGCTGGCCGCCGTCGACGCCGCCCTCGCCGACGGGAAGGTCGGCGCGGTTCTCTACGAGCCGCTCCAGGGACGGGGCGGCGTCCGAGTGCCGGCGCCGGGCTTTCTCGAAGGGCTGCGCGAGCGAGCGAAGGCCGCCGGGGCAATCGCCATCGCCGACGAGATCTTCACGGGCCTCGGCCGCTGCGGCGTGCCCTTCCTTTCGGCGCCGCCGGGCACGGCGCCAGACGCCGCGCCGGACCTGCTCTGCCTCGGCAAGGCCCTCGCCGGCGGCCTCCCCGTGAGCGCCTGCGTCGGCCGGGCCGAGGTGATGGCGGCCTGGGGCGATCCCACCGGCGCGGCGCTCCACACGGGGACCTTCTACGGCCACCCGCCGGGATGCGCGGCGGCCCTCGCCGCGCTCGACGCCATGGAGGAGGCCGAGCTCGGTGCGCGCGCCAGGAAGCTCGGCGACGGGCTCCGCGCACGGCTGGCGGCGCTGGCGGGCGTCGCCGAGGTTCGGGGCCTCGGCCTCATGGTCGGCCTCGTGCCCGAGGCACCGCGCTCGGCCCTTGGCCTCGTGGCGGCGCTGCTGGGCCGCGGCTACCTCACGCTCCCCGCCGGCGGCGCGGCGGAGGTGCTCCAGCTCGCACCACCGCTCACCATCCCCGAGGCGCTTCTCGACGGCTTCGTGCACACGCTCGCCTCGGTGCTGGCGGAGGGAGCGTCGTCATGAGCGGCGCCGAGGAGGACCGGCGCGAGGCGCTGCGCCAGCGCCTCCAGGCCCTGCTCGAGGGGCCCGTGAACCCGCGGCTTCGCGACGCGCTTCTGGCCGACCTCCACGGCTGGCAGGCCGCGCGGATCCCGGCCTTCGGGCGCCTCGTTGCACGCCGAGGCGCCGGCGCGGCGCTCCCGACGGACGTCTTTCGACACGCGCGCGTCGCCGCGCACCCTGCCGCGGAGGACGTGCGCGTCTTTCGCACCTCGGGAACGACGCAGGGTGCGCGCGGCGAACATGCGCTGCGCACGACCTCGCTCTACACGCAGGCGGCGCTCCGCTGGGCGGAGACCCTGCTCTTCCCGGACGCGCGCCCGCTTCGCCTCGTCGCGCTCCTCCCCACGGAGGTTGAGGCGCCGGACTCCTCCCTCGCCTTCATGGTGGCGCGCTTCGGCGAACGCTTCGGGACGCTCACGACGGTCTGGCGCGGCGGCGCCCTCGACGTCTCCGGACTCGCGGAGACGCTTCACGACGCCGGCCGCCGGGGCGACGCCGTGGCCTTGCTCGGGACGAGCTTCGCCTTCGTGCACGCCGAAGAGGAGCTCGGCGAGGCGCGCTTTGCGCTGCCCCCGGGGAGCCGGCTCATGCAGACCGGCGGCTTCAAGGGCCGCTCCCGGGAGGTCGCTCCCGCCCCGCTCCGCGCGGCGCTGACGGCGCGCTACGGCCTGCCCGAGAGCCACATCGTCGGCGAGTACGGCATGACCGAGCTCGGGTCCCAGGCTTACGAAGGCACGCTCGCCGACGCGCTGGCGGGCCGCGCACCGGGCCCGCGCCGCTACCGTTTCCCCCCCTGGGTCCGGGTCTCCCTGAGCGACCCGGAGACGCTCGCTCCGACGGACGCGGCGGAAGGTCTCCTCCGCGTCGACGACCCGGTGAACCTCGACTCCGTCGCCTTCGTGCAGACCAGCGACCGGGCCTCGCTGGTGGAGGGGGAAGTGGTGCTCCACGGACGCGCGCCCGGCGCCCGGGCCCGGGGCTGCTCCCTCGCCGTGGAGGAGGCCCTCGACGCGCTCCCGGAGGCCTCGCCTTGAGCGCCTACCGCCAGGCTCCCGCCCATCCGCTGGAAGGCACGAGCGATGGGCTCCGGGCCCAGGGCCCGGCGCTGCGCGCCGTGAGCGAGGGCGAGGCCGCCGAGCTGCTCGCCCACGCGGCGGCGCAGCTCCGCGCGGACGATGCGCTGGTGCGGGCGCTCGTCGCCTCGACGGGCCTCTCGGCCGCGGGGGTCCGCTGGGCCCTACGCACCACCACGGACACCTGCCGCGTCGAGACGCTGCTCTCGCTGCGCCGCCGCACGGGCATCGTCTTCGAGGGGCGCACGAACCGCACGAACCTCGCGGCGGTGATCCTGGCCGGCAACGTTTTCACGGCGGCCGTCCGCGCCATGCTGCTGCCGCTCCTGCTGCAGGTCCCGGTCATCGTGCGCGCGTCCCGGCGCGAGCGCGTGCTCCCCGCAGCCTTGGCCGCGTCGCTGCCGCCGCCCTTTCGCCAGGCCTGCGCCGTCGTGGAGTTCGACCCGACGGACGAGCCGGCGTCCCGCGCCTTGCTCTCTCGCGCCGACGTGGTGCACGTGTACGGCAGCGACGCCACCGTGGCGCGCTGGCGTGCGCTGGCCCCGGCGAGCGCCGCCTTCGTACCCCACGGTCATGGCCTCGGCGCCGCCGTGCTCCCGGCCTTCGTGACGCAGCTCGAGCGCGCGGCGGCGGCGCTGAGCGTCGACGTGGCGGCCTATGACCAGCGCGGCTGCCTTTCGCCGCTGCGCGTGCTCGTGGAAGGCGACGCAAGGCGCGCCGATTCCTTCGCCGAAGCCCTCGCCGGCGCGCTCCGCGACCGGGAGGAGGTGCTGCCCCGGGGCGAGGCGAGCGGCGACGCCCGCGCCGCCGAAGCGCGATGGAGGAGCCTGGCCGCGGCCCTTGCGCCGCGCGTGTGGGAAGCGCCCCGCTGGGCCGGCGCGCGCGCGGGCGCCGACCCGCTGCCCCCGCCGCCGGGGCAGCGCCTCGTGGTGGTCGAAGC
>JBCCAW010000779.1:0-2147 GCA_039814655.1 Myxococcota bacterium
CCGAGCCAGCCCGGCGCGTCAGCGGCAGACGGGCCGGCGCCCGGGGAGCCGGAGCCGCGGCGCCTAGAAGTCGTCCGGGTCGAGGACGCGGCGCCGGCCGAGACGCGCGGCGATGGCGTCGCGCACCAGCACCTCGCCAACGCGCGAGGACGGTCGGGGCCCGCCGAGGTTTCGGAGCGTGCCGGAGCTGGCGAGATAGTCCGAGGTCACGAGCACCACCCGGGCGTCGTCGCGCACGATGCGCCCCTCCGCGTCCCGGAGCGTCACCTCCGGGCCGCGGTCGCCGCAGCGCACGGTGACGCTCATGCCGGCGACCAGCAGGCCGCTCCGGCTTCGGCCCGCGTGGCGGCGAAACACGGCCTCGAGCTGGGCCCCGCTCAGCGTGATCCGGGCGATGCGGTTGTCGAAGGGGAAGGCCTCGTAAAGCGCACCGAAGCGCAAGGGCCCCGCCGGGAGGTCGGCCCGGATGCCGCCGCCGTTGAGGAGCGCCAGATCCGCCTCCGGGGAGGCCTCGAGGAGCATGTCCGCGAGCAGGCGGCCCAGCGTCGACTCGCCGCCGTAGCTGCGGCGGAAGCGCCCGCGGAGCCGAGGGCCTACGGACGCCTCGAGCCTCGTCTCGGCGGCGTCCAGCTCCGGCGCGACGGCTGCCGCGACCTCCGCATCGGGCACGACGGGCCGCCCTTCGTAGGGCTCCGGCGCGCAGGGGCCCCGCTCGCGGCCGCACACGTCCCGGGGCGGGAAGATGCGGTGGCTCACCACGCCCTCGGGACCGACCGTGAGGTCCACGCGCCCGAAGGCTCGGCCGCGCGCGTGGCTCTCCAGGATGGGGATGCCGTTCACCTCGTGGGCGATGGCCTGGTGCGTGTGGCCCGCTACGATCGCGTCCACGAGGCCTGGCGGCAGCTTCCGCGCCAGGTCGAAGATCTCGCTGTCCGCCTCGCAGCTCGAGAGGTCCCGCGGGTCCTCGGTGAGGTCGCAGCGCCCGCCGGCGTGCGCGGCGACCACGACGACCTGGGCGCCGCGCCGGCGAAGCGCCCCGGCTTCGCGCACGATGGTCTCCGCCAGCGGCGCCATGCGGAGGTCCTGCACGTTGGCCCTCAGGGTGGTGCCCGTCGTCTCTTCCGTGCTGACGCCGACGACGCCAATCGTCCGGCCGGCCCGCTCGAAGAGCACCGAGGGCGATACGCCGGGCCAGGCGATGGGCCTGCCGTCTTCGAGCATGTTCGCCGCCAGGAAGGGCACGCCGAGGCGCCGTGCTTCGCGCGCCCGCTCGAGGAGCGCTCCCCGTGGTTCGTCCCCGCGTTCCGCGGCGGAGCGCGGGCCCACGGGCCCGTAGTCGAACTCGTGGTTGCCGATGGCGGCGGCGTCGTAGCCGAGTGCCGCGAAGCCGCGGACCATCACCGCGCCCTCGCTCTCGTTGGACGCCAGCGTGCCCTGCCACATGTCACCGGCGCTCACGAGGACGACGCCACCCCCGTCGGCCTCGCGCGCCGCGCGGAGGTTGGCCAGGTGCCCGCCCAGCCAGCGCAGGCGCTCGGCGTGGCCGTGCACGTCGTTGGTGCCAACGAGGGAGAGGGTCACCGTGCCACTCGCCGCCGGCTCCGCAGGAGCCTGGGCGGCGGGCGGGTCGCAGGCGAGGAGAGCGAGCAGCGGGAGGCTGAGACGGAGGCGCACGGCGGGAGCCTCGCACGTCCCGGACCCCACGCGAGCCGGGCCTCGGAACACTGGCGCAAGGCCCGGAGCCCGCGGTAGAGCAGCGCATGTCCACGAGCGAGACAGGGGACGGCACCCGCGAAGACGATGGGCCGGGCAACTTCGTCGCCGAGCTGGTCCGCGAGGAGGTCGTCCGCGGGGACCACGGCGACCCACCGGCCATCGTCACGCGCTTCCCGCCCGAGCCCAACGGCTTCATCAACATCGGGCACGCCAAGTCCATCTGCATGCAGTTCGCCATCGCCCGGGAGCACGGCGGACGCTGCAACCTCCGCTTCGACGACACCAACCCGCTCAAGGAGAAGGTCGACTACGTCGAGGCCATCAAGGAGGACATCCGCTGGCTCGGCTTCTCCTGGGATGCGGAGCTCTACGCCAGCGACTACTTCGAGCAGCTCTACCAGTGGGCCGAGCAGCTCGTCCGCGAGGGCAAG
>JBCCAW010000374.1:0-5937 GCA_039814655.1 Myxococcota bacterium
CGAGCGCCCCGGCGACTACGTCGACGGAGCCTTCCGCACGGCGGAGCGCGCCGACGACGAAATCGTGCTCCGAAGCCCGGCCGATCAGGCCGACGTGAGCGCCGTGCACCCCGTGGCGCTGCCCCACGTGGCCCAGGCCGTCGACGCGGCGCGGCGGGCCTTTCCGGCCTGGTGGCGCCTCGGCGAGGACGCTCGACGGGCGCACCTCCGCGCCTACCAGGCGGAGCTCCGGGCCCACGAGGAGGACATCGCCCTGGCCATCGCGCGCGAGGTCGGCAAGCCGCTCTGGGAGGCGCGTACGGAGGCCCGGGCCCTCGCCGGCAAGGTCGACCTCATGCTCGGCGAGGGCGCGGAGCTGACCCGTGACCGCGCCGTGGAGGGGGCCGGAGAAGTCCGCTACCGGCCTCACGGCGTGCTCGCCGTGCTCGGCCCCTTCAACTTCCCCGCGCACCTCCCCAACGGGCAGATCGTCCCCGGGCTGCTGCACGGCAACACGGTCGTCTTCAAACCAAGCGACAAGGCCCCGAGCGCCGCCACCTGGATGGCCCGCTGCATGGACGCCGCGGGGGTGCCGCCGGGCGTCTTCAACGTGGTCCAGGGCCGCGTCCCGACGGCGCAGGCCCTGGCGCGCCATGACGAGGTGGATGGCATCCTCTTCACCGGCTCCGCGGCCGTGGGCAAGGCGCTGCTCGCGGAGAACGCGGACCGGCCGGGCCGCATGGTGGCCCTCGAGCTGGGCGGGAAGAACGCCTCCATCGTCCTCGACGACGCGGACCTGGAGCGCGCGGCGCGGCAGATCGCCTTCGCGGCCTACGCGACCGCAGGGCAGCGCTGCACGGCGACGTCTCGCGTCTTCGCCACGGCCGGCGTGCTGGACGCGCTGGCCGCGCGCTTGGCCGAGGCCGCGGGGGCCCTGCGCGTGGGCTACCCGCTCGACGACGGCGTGTTCATGGGCCCGCTGATCGACGAGGGCGCCCGCTCCCGGCTGCTCGCGGCGCAGGGGCGGGCCCGGGCGGCCGGCTTCGACGCGCGCGTCGCCGGAGGGGCCTACGACGTGCCCGGGCGCCAGGGCTGGTACGTGCGGCCCGCCGTTCACGTGGCGCCGAGCGGCGACGCGCGCGTGCCCGGCTACTCGCACGACGAGCTCTTCGGGCCCGATGTGGCCCTCTACCCCGTCGCCGACTTGGACGAGGCCATCACCCGCACCAACGGGACCGCCTACGGCCTCGCGGCCGCGGTCTTCACCGCAAGCGCGACGGCCTTCGAGGAGGCCTCGGCGCGCCTTCGCGTCGGCATTCTTCATCACAACCGGGCCAGCGCCGGGGCGTCCGGTCGCCTCCCCTTCGGCGGCGTCGGCGACAGCGGAAACCACCGGCCGGCGGGGATCACCGCCGGCACCTTCTGCACCTGGACCCAGGCCGTGCGCCCGGCCCCGCCGGCGGACGAGGCGCTGCCGTCCTGGCCCGGGCTCTTCGAGGCCTCATGAGCGCGCTCCGCATCGCGTGCCTCGTGCCCTCGGCCACGGATCTGGTGGCGGCGCTCGGCCTCGGCGACGCCATCGTCGGGGTCTCGCACGAATGCGATCATCCCGTGGCCACGGGCAAGCCCGTGCTCACGCGGAGCCGGGTGCCGGCCGCCGGCAAGGCGCCCGGCGGCGTGTCGCCGGGTGACGTCGACGCGGCGGTGGGGGCGGCGCTGGCCGCGGGCGAGAGCCTCTACGTCGCGGACCGGGAGCTGATGGCCTCGCTCGCGCCGGACATCGTGCTCAGCCAGGACGTGTGCGACGTGTGCGCCGTGGCCCTCGCCCAAGCGCGCTGCGATCTTCCGCCGGGGGCGCGCCTCGTCGGTCTCGAAGCCACGGGCGTGGAGGGTCTCCGCGCCGACGTGCGTCAGGTGGCCGCGGCGCTGGGCGTGCCCGCGAAAGGAGATGCGGTCATCGGCGCGATGGACGAAGCGCTCGGCGCGGCGAGCGCCGGCCCGGGGCCCAAGGTGCTCGCGCTCGAGTGGGGCGACCCGCCCTTCACCAGCGGTCATTGGGTCCCCGAGCTCCTCGCCCACGGCGGCGCGCGAAGCGCCCTCGGGGGTCCTGGCGAAGCCTCGCGTCGCGCGACCTGGGACGAGGTGCGCGCGGCGCGTCCGGACATCGTCGTGCACCTGCCCTGCGGCTACGGCCTGGCTACGGCGCACGCGGAAGCCGCGGGTCTGGACGTCCCCGGTCGGCTCGGTGGACTCGCGGCGGCGCTCTACGCGGCCGACGCCAACGCGCTCTTTTCCCGCTGCACGCCCCAGGCCGTGGTGGCCGGCGTCCGTGCCGTCCGGCGCATGGTCGAGGCCACACTCGCCCCCGGGGAGAGCGGCGAGGGTCTCGTGCGCCTCCGCTGAGAACCGGCCGCCGCGCGTGCTAGACCCGCGGCATGCGCACTCCGCCGCTTCACCGCCTCACCTTGGTCGCCGGTCTGCTTCTCGCGGCGGGACTCTCTCTCGTGGCTTGCGGCGGCGGCGAAGAGGGCGAGACCGCGGCGTCCGCCGCGTCACCGGCCAGCGGCGACGAGACCGAGGCGCCCGTCCTCGAGGCGCCGGTCGTCGAGGCGCCGGAGACGGCGCCGGGCGACCCGGAAGACCCGCCGCGTGACGCGGACCTCGTCGTCGGCGACGACCCGTGCGAAAGCGATGCAGACTGCGCACCCGCCGCGTGCTGCCACGCCGCGAGCTGCGTCGCGGCCGCAAGCGCGCCCAGCTGCGAAGAGACCATGTGCACCATGGAGTGCCGCGGCGGCACCATGGATTGCGGTGGCGGCTGCCTCTGCCACGAAGGTCGCTGCGCCGCCCGGGTCATCACCGGGCCCGAGATGGCCGTCGGCGTTCAGTAGCGCCGCCAGCAGCGCCAGGGCCGCGGGCGCCGCGGGGCACCGCGCCATCGACGCGCGGCGACCGCGCCCGTCTACGAGAGCTTTCGGTAGACGCCGCAGACCACGCCGAGGAGCTGGGTCCCCCGCCAGTCGTTCTTCGGAATGAGGATCGGCGCCATGGTCGAGTTCTCCGGCTGGAGTCGGACGTGGTCCTTCTCGTCGAAGTAGCGCTTGCAGGTCGCCTCGTCGCCCACGAGCGCGATGACGATCTCCCCGCGTCGGGCCGTGAGCTGCTTGCGCACGAAGACGTAGTCGCCGTCGTGAATGCCGGCCTCGATCATGGACTCGCCGGAGATGCGCAGGCCGAAGACGTCTTGGCCCCGTCCGATGAGCATTCGGTCGACGCGCACGGTGTCCTCGGGCTGCTCGATGGCCTCCGAGAGCGCACCGGCCGCCACGCGGCCCAGGATGGGGATGTCCACCATGTCGACCTCGGGCTCCACGGGGGTGCGCGCTCCCGGTCGCGTCGTGGCCATGGGCGTGCCGTCGGGCATGCGCACCAGGCGGAGCGTCCGGCTCTTCATGTCCTCCCGGGTCAGGTAGCCCTTGCGCTCGAGGGCACGCAGGTGATCGTTGACCCCGTTGGTGCTCTTGATGCCGAGATGATTGCCGATCTCCCGCAGCGTCGGCGGGTAGCCGCGCTCGGCGATGGACTCGGAGATGAACTCCAGCACGGCGCGCTGCCGGTCCGTGAGCTTCTGAAGCCGCTGGGTCCTGCCCGTTCCGCCCTTGGTGACGCCGCTGTCCATGAAACCCTCCACGCGCTTTCTTCGCGAGCGCGTGCTCGCGCTCGACGCCCACGGCGTGATGCTCCGCGTGCGGAGCTCACTGAATCCGTGAGCAGGTGCGAGGGCAACCTACGGAACGAACGTCCACCTGTCAAAAAAAGCAGTACGTAAAATGGGGAAGTCCCTGGGGAAAAGTCGCGGCTCCCTGTGGAAGAGGCCCCGCGCCCGCGACGAGACGTCGCCCGCGTCGCGCTGCAACGCGATCGTGCTTTTCCCCAGGCGCGTGCCTCGGCGCCGGTCAGCGGCTTCGGGCGACGGAGCCGAGGGCCTTCTGCACGGCGGCCATGGCGCTCTCGGGAGCCGTGGCGTCGCCCAGGTCCTCGATGCGGTCCCAGGCCGCCGCGACGGACTCGGGCGTCATCGTCTCCGCGTCGAGGACGGCGCCGGCCCCTTCGAGGAAGGCGACGCGGCTCACGTAGCCCCCGCCCACGGCGTAGATGTGGCCGTTGGCCTCGCAGCCTTCGGAGGCCAGGAAGGCGACCAGCGGTGACACGAGCTCCGGGCGAATCTGCGCCAGCACGGCCTCCGGAAGGCCAATGCCTTCGGTCATGCGGCTCCGGGCGATGGGCGCGATGACGTTGCTCCGAATGCCCTTCTTGCCGCCCTCGATGGCGAGGGTCTTCGTGAGGCCCACGATGCCGAGCTTCGCCGCGCCGTAGTTGGCCTGGCCGAAGTTGCCGTAGAGCCCCGCGGCGCTGGTCGTGCTCACGATGCGGCCGTAGCCCTGGGCCCGCATGGACGGCCAGGCGGCCCGGGTCACGTGCTGCGTCCCCGCGAGATGCACGGCGAGCACCAGGTCCCACTGGGCGTCGGTCATCTTGTGGTAGCTGACGTCGCGCAGGATGCCGGCGTTGTTGATGACGATGTCGACGCGGCCGAAGGCGTCGAGGGCCGTCTCGACGATGCGGCACGCGGCGGCGGCCTCGGCCACGCTGTCGTAGTTCGCCACGGCCTCGCCACCGGCCTCCCGGATGGTCTCGACCACGGCGTCCGCCGCGCTCTTGCCCTCGCCGGTGCCGTCGACGGACCCACCGAGGTCGTTCACGACCACCTTGGCGCCGCGCGACGCGAGGAGCAGCGCGTGGCTCCGCCCGAGGCCTCCACCGGCGCCGGTCACGATGGCGACGCGTCCTTCGAAGTCGATCTCGCTCATGGGGCCGGCATGCTAGCACCGCGTCATGGCGAAGGTGGGACTCGCGGGGTGGATGCTCGTGGCCGCTGGCGGCGCGCTCGGGACCCTCGGGCGCGCCGGACTGGCGGCCCTCGGCGCGAAGCTCGCGCCGGAGAGCTGGTGGCCCCTCGGCACCTTCCTCGCGAACGCCCTGGGCTCGTTTCTTCTGGCCTTCGTGTTCGTGTGGGGGGAGGGCCGGAGCCTCTTCGGCACGGAGCTCCGCCTCGTGCTGGGCACCGGCGTGCTCGGCGCCTTCACGACCTACTCGACCTACAACCTGGAGGCCCTGCGCTTGCTCGCGGACGGGCAGCTCTTCCGCGGCGGAGTCTACCTGGGGGCGACGCTCGCGACCTGCCTCGGCGCCGGCGCCATGGGCCTCGCGCTCGGCCGCGCGCTCGCGGGATGAGCGGCAGCCCGCGTCAGCCCGGCGCGAGGGCGAGGCGCCGGCGGTCGTCCGGGGCGCTCTCGGCACCCCCCGCGCGCTGCATGCGCATGCGCCAATCGATGCCGACGAGCTCGCCGGGGGTCATGGCGTTCCACACGTTCTCGCCCTGGAGCGGCTCGCTCGAAAAGACGAGGTGATTCACGTAGCCGTCGACGCTCGGCGCCTCGCACTCGGCGGAGAGGCTCGGGCAGCTGCCCCGGTCCGCGCAGCGCGTCTTGTGGCTCGACCAGTAGAGTTCCTTGCCGCCTTGATGCGCGACCATGGTGGCGCCGTCGGTGGCGATGCAGGTCAGGAAGGCCTCTTCGCCCTCCTCGAGCGCCAGCTGCGCGCGGACGAAGGCCAGCGTGTCCTCCATGGCGTCCATGGCGTCGCCGGCGGCAAAGGCCTTGCTGAGGCGCCCGCGCTGTTCGAGGTGCGTGAGGAACAGGAAAAAGAGCACCTCGCTATCGGTCTCGCCCAGGATGAAGGGCCGGAGCCGGGGCGCGATGGCGGCGACGAGCGGGCGCCGGTAGGCCTGATGGAAGCGGGGGCGGTCGCCGTTGTGGGCGAAGACCCAGCGGCCGTACTGGAAAGGGTGGCAGTTCAGGACCGTCTTCGGTCCCTGGGTGGCTTTCCGAACGTGCG
>JBCCAW010000502.1:0-4482 GCA_039814655.1 Myxococcota bacterium
CATAACAGTGCCGCTCTACCCCGGGGGCCAGGCGTTGGTCAACAGTGCACCTAGCCTCGGCCTCGTGGTGGGCGGCGTCGTGGGCACGCTGCTCGGGACCACCGTGGGCTCGAACAAGCTCGAGGGGCAGTCCATCCAGCACGGCAAGCAGATCTTCGAAGCCGTGCAGACCTCCTCCGGCGTGATCGCCGACGCGCAGCGTCTCGTGGACCAGGCCGTGAGCGCGGCCCGCGGCGGCCCCGGGAAGAAGGCCGCCGTCGACTACGAGGCCCTCGAGGAGCTCAAGGCGCTCGCGAAGCCCTTTCAGGCCAACGACTTCGCCCGGAAGAACTACAGCGTGTTCGACGTGCATATCGTCGACTCGCTCTTCACCTACTACAACGACGTGCAGCGGGCCTGGCAGCGCATCGAGCGCCTCGGGAACCTGACGACCGGTGAGTCGCGGCGCGCGGAGCTGGACGCGGCGACGGAAGCCATGGAGGGCATGGCCGAGCCCACGGGCTGCATCCCGACCATCGCCGACAACCGCATCCTGTGTAACCTCGCCTACGTGCGCGTGGATGGGGAGACGCTTCACGTACGCGCCTCGCGCCGTGCCCGCCGGGAGGCCGAGAAGGCCATCTACACGGGCCAGGACCTCACGGACGACCCGAGCCAGTACGTCATCCTGATCAACACACCCCAGTCAACGGGCGTGCTCGGAGAACAGGCCTCGCTCTTCGCCGAGTACGTGCGCGACGTCGGCGCGCTCAAGGGCCTCCTCGACAGCATCGTAGAGACGCAGGGGCGCCTCGAGCAGCAGCTCGGACCCATCGCCAGCCGCGCCGGCGGCGAGTAGTCCGGCGGCGAGCAGTTCCGCCGCGGCTTGCTTCAGCCGAGGCCGCTCGACGAGCGCCGTCGCGGGAGCGTGACCCGAAAGGTCGCGCCCCCGCCGGGCGTCTCCCCCACGACCACGGTTCCTCCGTGTCCTTCGGCGATCTGCTTCACCAAGGCGAGGCCGAGGCCGATGCCGTGTGAACGCCCGGAGTAGAACATCTCGAAGAGGCGCTCGCGCATGGCCTCGGGTACGCCCTCGCCGCGATCGGCGACCTCGACGTGCACCTCGTACGCGTCTCCGGCGAGACCGAGCGTGACCCGGCCGCCCTCCGGCGACGCCTGGATGGCGTTCTTCAGCAGGTTCCAGATCACCTGCCGGAGCTGGCCGGCGTCGACTTCGGCCTCGAGGTCGCCGCTGGTCTGCGACACGAGCGCCAAGGTCACCCCCTGACGCGCCGCTTCGGCCTGGGCGACGCGGAGCAGGTCCTCCCCCATGGCCGCCAGGTCCACCCAGGCCGCACGCGGCCGGCTCGGTCGGCCGACGTCGAGCATGGTGCTGACGAGCTCGTTGAGGCGCTCGACCTCGTCGATCACGATGCCCATGAGCGCCCGGTCCTCGTCGCCCAGGCCCTGGGCTTCGCGGAGCATCTCCACGGAGCCACGGATGGATCCGAGCGGGTTCCGAATCTCGTGCGCCAGGCCCTGCGCGAGTCGGCCGAGGACCGCGAGGCGTTCCGCGCGATCCGCCGCCGCACGGAGCCGTCGCACCTCCGTGAGGTCCTGGAAGATCACGAGGGCCTCCCCGCGGTGGCCGAGGAGCGGCGCGAGCGTGAAACCGACGGGAAAGGGCGGGGCGTCCGGCGGCGTCGCTTCGCCCTCGCCGCGCAGGTCGCTCCGGCCGGGCGCCCTCGGGACCGGGAGGAGCTCGCTGAGCGGTCGCCCCTCGAGGGCCAGCGCCGACCCGCCGAGCAGGCGCGCTGCGAGCGGGTTCACGCTTCGTATGGCGCCGCGCATATCGACGGTGACCACGCCCGAGGGGATGGAGCGAACGATGCTCTCGTTCAGCTCGGCCAACGTCGCGGTCTCCCGTTCGGCCTCGCGAATGCGCCCGCCAGCGAGGCGTAGCCGGGACGCGAGGGACGCCGCGAGGCCCGTGACGAGCGAGAGCCCGAGCGCCGTGGAGGCGACGTTGAGCCCGAGCTCCTCGGGCCCCGGGAAGTAGCTCGCGGCGTTGGCGTCCGGCGGGATGGGAATCCAGCCGGCTCCCGTCGCAGCCACGAGGCTCACGAAGAAGAGGAAGGCCAGCGCACCGGCGATGACCGTGGCCTGGGCGCCGAGGGAGAGCGCGGCGTGCACGATGGCAATGCCATAGAGGAAGGGGAAGCCGCTGCTCCCCCCGCCGCTCAGGTACACGAGCGCCGTCACGAGGATGAGGTCCCAGCCGAGCAGGGCGCGGGCGCTTCGTATCAGCGTCCGTCGCTCGCGCGATCGGAGGGATGCCGCGGCGAAGGCGCTGAGCGTGTAGGTCGCGACGATTAGGATCGTCAGCGCTCGCGGCGAGAAGGCCGTCAGCGGCCTCCCGCTCAGCAGCGAGAGACCGAGCGTGCCTCCGAGCAGCAGCGTCGCCACCACCAGCCGCACGATGAGCTGGCCGGCGAGGCGCCGTTGAAGGCGCTCCACGGCCTCCTCCTCGGTGGCGAGGTAAGCGCCGGAAGGCGTGGGCGGCGCGTCGGGTAGCGCGAGCCAGCTGGGCGGAGTCGCGTCGCTCATGGGGTGAGCCGACGGGCGGGGCTCAGCCGGCCTGGACCTTCCCCGCGATATCGAAGATCGGCATGTACATGGCGATGAGGATGAAGCCGACGATGCCGCCGATGAAGACCATCATGAAGGGCTCGAGGAGCGAGGTCAGCGCGGCGACGGCCACGTCGACCTCCTCTTCGTAGAAGTCGGCGATCTTGTTCAGCATGGTGTCGAGGGCGCCGGTCTCCTCGCCCACGGCGATCATCTGCACGACCATGGAGGGGAAGACGCCCGTGGCCATGAGCGGCTCGGACATGGTGCGGCCCTCGCGAATGCGGTCCGCGGTCACGTTGATGGCGTCCTCGACGACCACGTTGCCGGCGGAGCGGCCCACGATGGCCATGGCATCGAGGATGGGCACACCCGAGCTGAGCAGCGTGCCGAGCGTGCGCGTGAAGCGGCTGACGGCGATCTTGCGCATCACCGGACCGATGATGGGACCCTTGAGGAACACCGTATGCCAGAAGCGTTTTCCCCGCTCCGTGCGCATGGAGTAGCTGATGCCGGACGTGGTGCCGACCCTCGCGAGTATGATCCAGAGGATGTTGTCCCGGAACCAGTCGGATATGTTGATGACCATCTGGGTCACCCCCGGGAGCTCGCCTTCCCCCCCGAACTCCGCGAACATCTCCTGGAAGGCCGGGATGACCCACGTGAGCATCACGAAGATCACCACGATGGCGATCACGAAGACGCTCAGCGGGTAGACCAGCGCGCCCCGGACCTGGCGCTTCAGCTTGACGCGCTTCTCGATGTAGATGGCGAGCCGGTTCAGGATCTGGTCGAGAATACCGCCGAGCTCACCGGCCTGGATCAGGTTGACGAAGAGCGTGTCGAAGACCTTCGGATGGCGCCGGAGACCTTCGCTGAAGGTGCCGCCCTGCTCGACGAAGCTCTTGATGTCCTTGAGGACGGTGTTGAACTGCTCGTTCTCGCCCTGCGAGCTGAGGATCTCGAGGCACTGCACGAGGGGCAGGCCGGCGTCGATCATCGTCGCGAACTGACGGACGAAGACGACGAGGTCCTTCTCGGTCACCGGTGAGCCGAACGAGAGGTTCAGCTCGCGCGCCTTCTTTTTGACCTTGACGGGGCTGAGCTGCTGCGCGCGCAAGCGCGACTGCACGAGCTCGGCGGTGTCCGCCTCCATCACGCCTTTGCGTGTCTCACCTGTGCGCGAACGCGCTTCCCATGTCCACTCGGCCATTCGTCCTCCGGACCGCGCGTGATCCTAGCGGCGCCGAGACGAAGGGGTCAAAGATGTCGCCATTCGCGAAACGCCCGCCGCGCCACACCCCGAGGGATACGGTCCCGCGGCCAGCTCGTCCAGTCGGCGCGCGTTCCGTGCAAATCGTTCGCTGCGGGAGGGGTCCTCAGCGCTGACGGCGCTGGCCGCCGGTCACCGGTGAGCGCTTCTCGATCATGCTCTGGAGCTCCGTGGGCTCTGGCGAGCGTCCCACGGCCTCATCGGTGCTGAGCACGCCCTGGGAGAGCAGCCGGTAGAGCGCCTGGTTCATGGTCTGCATCCCCGAGAGGCCCTGGCCGGTCTGCATCAGGCCGTAAATCTGATGCACCTTGTTTTCCCGGATGAGGTTCCGAATCGCGTAGTTCGGGATCATCACCTCCGCCGCGAGGCACCGCCCAGGTCCGTCGCTGCGCGGCAGCAGCATCTGGGTGATGACGGCCTGCAGTACGAAGCTCAGCTGCGCGCGAATCTGCTCCTGCTGGTGCGGCGGGAACACGTCGATGACGCGGTTGAGGCTCTGCACGGCGCTGTTGGTGTGGAGCGTAGCGAAGACCAGATGGCCGGTCTCGGCGATGGTCATGGCCGCCTCGATGGTCTCGAGGTCGCGCATCTCGCCTACGAGC
>JBCCAW010000363.1:0-6077 GCA_039814655.1 Myxococcota bacterium
CGAGCGGGTCGGCGCGGTGCATTTCGAGGGGAACGCCGTCGAGACGGCCTTCGACCCGGCGGGGACGCGGGCGTACGTGAGCAACTTCCGCCGCGGCACGGTGCACGCGATCGATGCGCGGGACCCTCGCGAGCTCGGCGCGGTCTGGGTCGGGCCGCACCCGAAGGGCCTGCTCGTGAGCCCGAGCGGCCACCGGCTCTACGCGGCGAACTACTCGGCGGAGCGCGTGAGCATCGTCGACACGGAGACGCTCACGCTCGTGCGCCACGTGCGCACGGGCGTGCAGCCGCGGGGCATGGCCATGCGGCCGGACGGGAGCTGGTACGTCGCATCCTTTCGGAGCCGGCGCGTGCAGCACTTCGACGCCGACGGCGAGCCCCTCGGCCGCTTCGGGACCTGCCCCTATCCGCGCCATCTCGAGCTCGCGGAGGGCGCGCCGGACCGCCTCTTCGTGAGCTGCACGCTCGGCAGCCTCGGCGCCTACGACGCCCGCCGAGGTCGCCGGGTCCTCTACGCCCGCACGGGCGGCAACCCGCGGACCCTGGGCCTGAGTCGCGACGGCCGCTGGGCGGCCACGGCCAACTTCCGCACGGGGGACGTCACCCTCGTCGACACCGTGGCCATGACCCACGCCACGAGCGCCGTTCCGGGCGCCCGCCGGCTCGTGGGTCTCGCGCTGGCAGCGGAAGGCGAGCGCGTGCGCGTATGGGTCACGGGCTGGGACGGCCACCGCTTGCACGCGCTGAGCCGCGGCGAGACGTCGGCGGCGATGGGGCGCTCGTTGGCGCCCTTGACCGTGTAGCCTTCATTCTTCGGGACTCCAAGGACGGCCAGTCCGCGCAGGGTGGCGGAGCGGCCGCCGCCAGCCGCTGGTCCGTCATCACCGAGGACCTGTGTTCCAACCTGCGAAGGACCTCGTTCGGTGGAAGAGCCCAAGAGCGTTGCTGACCTCCCGCAGGGTACGCAGCAGGCGCTGTCGGCAGGTCGTTCGGGGAGCAAATCATGACAAATGGTAGAGGCTTCTTGTACATGGTCGCGGCCGCCGCGATGGGATGTAGCGTCGTCGGGTCAGATACCTTACGAAACGCAGCGATCTGCACGCAAGATAGCGGGCTCTTGCGGCTCGAGATACCTGTCGCTTCTGAGGATAGTAGTGTGTGCCTACGTTTGACGATGGTTGGGTATCACGGAGGGTCTTGGGCACGACCAGATGGAGTGCGTGCGTTCGACGTTGAGTCATTTGGGGAGTACACCTGGTATCTCAGCGACTACTCAATGCTGTCTGATTGTGACGAAGATGGCGAAGTAGTCTCGGCTTCGTCGCAAGTAACGAGCGGCATCGTTGAGATTGAAGACAATAGCTATACAAGACAAGTCTTGTGCGGCAACGGAAGAATCACACAATGTACGACGAGATACATCGCGGTAAATTTGGGTGTTAGGGCGGATGTTTACGTGGGCGGTGAACACAAGAGCTTCTCGTTTGAGTCAGCCGAGATGGTATTCTCGAATGCGGACCCATGCAGCAGGAGAGAGGGCACGTCGGTGGTTGAGCCTCGGAGGGAAGAGGCCAACGCGAACGAGCAGGGATAGGATGGTCGCATCGCAGCCGACGAAGGAAGCTGCTCCCGTCTCCCGCGCCCTCCAGCACGCCGGCCCACGTTTTACATAACGTGTGTTATGTAAAGTGGGGCGAGTTCATGTTGACTATCGCCCGACATCGATGCCGGCGCCCGAGCGGCGTATGCCTCCTTCCTGGAGGCCTGCAGAGGCGCCGGCGAATGGTCCGGGCCGCCGTCCGTCGACGCGGCGGCACGCTACCTTTCCGAGCAGTTCGCGCTGGCCATCACCCAACGCGCCTCGAGCGAGGACCCGGCGCAGGTCCGCGAGTCACTCGCCCTGGCGCTGTCCGTGTTCGGACGCTGAGAGGCGGCAGACGCATGATGCGTCGGCTCATGGGCCTCATTGATGATGGGCGGATGCGACGCGGCCTAGGTGTACCGTTGAGCCTCTTAACGCGTTCAGGGCTCGACGAGGAGCCGTCTCTTCCTTCGGCGTTTGGCTGTAGGAAGCGGATCGGCGCTATAGGTAGTCAACGATGACCAGCAGTAGCGCTGAGATGCACGCCGGCGCGTTCCAAGCGATCCAGCGGGCGCTGCGCGTGTCGGGTACGGAGCTGCGTCCGCCTCGTCCCGACGTGGCAGCGAGGCTACTCCCGCTCGCATGGCATGTGCCGCTCCGCATGTTCTACGAGCTTTGCGATGGGATGGAGCGCTACGCCTACCACGACGCGAGCGAGATCTGCCTCTGGGGCACCGCATACCTCGACGTGCGGCCGGCGTACGTCGACTTCGCTGACTTTCTCATCGACTCCCACACGTACGCCCTTCTGCCGCCCGGTCACGTGGCACTGATGGACGGGGTGCGGCCCCACGCTCGGGTCGCCCGCTCGGTGTACGAGTTTCTCGAGCGTATGGCGCACGACCCCGAGCGGCTCTTCGCAGGTGCATAGTCTCCCCTCTTGGCGCCATCCCGCCGGGGGATCGGCAGCATGAAGCGGCCGTATCCCGGCGCTGGCACACCCGCGGCGTAGCCTTCGAATATGCCGGAGCTCCTCCACGTCGGCCGCTGCGCCTGCGGCCAGCTCGAAGTCAGGATTGCAGGGGCGCTCCCCGCGACGTCCATGTGCCACTGCCGCGTGTGTCAGCGCCGCACCGGCAGCGTCTTCGGCGTCCAGCTTCGCGTGCGGGGGACCGCTTCGAGTCCACGGGCGAAGCGTCCACGTTCCGCCGGCGCGGCGAAGAAGGCGAGGTGACGTTCCACTTCTGCCCGCGTTGCGGCTCGACCCTGTGGTGGACCCTCGATGGGCTGCCGGGCTCGGTGACCATCGCCGCCGGCGCGCTGGCCGGCGCCGCGATACCGGCCCCAACGTTCTCCGTTTACGAGGAACGCATGCCTCCCTGGGTCCCGCTTCCCGCGACCATCGAGACCCACTGGGATTGAGCCCGACGGTCAACAGCCGCAGCCCATTTCGTCGATCGTGAGCATCAGGCGCCGTCCCGCGCCCTCCAGCACGCCGGCCCACGTTTCGCATAACGTGTGTTATGAAAGTCGGGCGGGTTCATGTTGACTATCGCCTGCGCCGGCGTGTCGAAGTCGGGCTCACCGACGCTGAAAGAGAGCACGTCGATGCCCTGAGCCTTGAGCTCACGGGCCCGCTGAGCGACGGCGACGGTGGCTTAGGGCTGAAGCAGCCCGTTCCGGGCGGCGTGGGAGCGCGGCATGCTCGGGCGCGTACTCGCACGCGCGGCCGGGAACAAGGGGCGTCGCGTGCCCGCGCCGCTCGGCGGCGGAAGGCCTCCAGCCGCCGTCGCGGGATCGCGGCGCTGAGGCGGCAGGCCACGAGCCTCGCAACGCTTCGCTACCCTTTGCCCGTGGAGCCCGCACGGACGTCGCCACACGATGGTGCACGAGGTAATGCGCATGAGCGAAGCGAACCGACGAGCGGCCCTCGTGGCCTTGGGGTTCCTCGTGGCCGCCGGCTGCGGGGATGATGCGGAGGGGAGCGGGGATGTGGCCGACGCCGGGTCCGCCGACCTGGGCGAGGCGCCGCCGAGCGACCTCGGCACCACCGAGGGGCCGCTCCCGCTCAGCACCGAGCTCTGCGACGACCCGAGCCTCGTGGCCGAGCTCGCGGACTCCCTCGGCGGAAGCGGCGCGGGCTTCGGCGAGCTCAACCAGGCGACCGTGCAGCAGATGCTGGCCGCTCCGACCGAGGGGCCCTTCTACATGGTGAACCTCATCAAGTATCGGGAGCTGGCCGTCTACGCCGATGGTCGCGAGACCGACCTCAGCGGGCGCGAAGCCAACGCCCTCTACGCGCCCACGGATTTCCTCGCGGCCATCGGCGCGCGGGTGGTGTTCAACGCCGCGGTGGACGAGCAGATCGATGGTGACACGCCAGTCTGGGAGGACGTCGCCATCGTGGAGTACCCCTGTCCGTTGGCGTTCTTCGCCATGTCCGCGGACCCGGGCTTCCAGGCTCGCGCCATTCACAAGGACGCCGGCGTCGAGACGACCATCGTGCTCTTCACCCAGCTCGAACCGAGCGGCGCGGTGGACGACCCGGACCAGTCGGAGAGCTCGCACCCGCCGAGCGCCGAGGACCCAGCCTTCGACCTGATCCACGTGATGCGCTTCCACGACGTCGCCCAGTACGAGGAAGGCGTGGACGAGCCCGAGCGGAGCGGCCAGGAGGCGTGGGAACTCTACCAGTCGAGCGGGACCCCGGGCTCCGCGGACATCGGGATCTACACGACGGGCACCTTCGTCGTGCAGGGCACGCTGATCGGCGACGGCCGCGATTGGGACGAGGTCGTCCTCGTCCGCATGCCGAGCCGGGCGGGCTTTCAGGCGCTCCTCGACGACGAGAGCCGCGTGGCTGGCCGTTACCACCGCCTCGCGGCGCTCGAGGACAACTACTCGATGATCACGACGCCCGTGCTGAGCGACGTCCCGCGTGATGGCGGCGGCTCGACCATGCTCCCGGTCACTGCGGACGGGACCGGTACCGTGTGCTCGAGCGACGCCGATTGCCCCGGCGGCGGCGTCGACTCGTGCCTGAGCGACGGCAGCGGCCCGGGCTTCTGCACGCGCGAGGGCTGCGGCGCCGGCGAATGCCAGTCTCCCTACCTCTGCTGCCGTGAATGCGCCGCGGTGGTCGCCGGCATGCTCCCCTTCGAGGGCTCGGCCTGCCTGCCCGAGACCACCGCGCCGAGCCTCACGCAGGCCCCGGCGTCGTGCACCTGCGACTGATCCGAAGCCCGACCCATCCCGCGGCTCTCAGGCTGCTGCGGGTGGGGTAGGCTCCCGCGCCCTGCAGCAGGGCGGCCCGTTGTTCGCAAGGTTTAGAAATGTCCGGTTTTGCGAAAAGTAGGATTGTCCGCTGAACGCACTCCCAGTGGCGGAGGCCGGAGGGGATCCAACTTGCCCACGGGTTAGTCGGATGCGGCGGCAATCCTCTTCTTCGCGAGCCGTCGCTCGCGCCGGGTGCGGGACTGGAGGGCGCGCTCGCTTTCGGCGGCAAGCTGCTGCTCGCGGGCGAGCTCGAGGACCCGACCCAGGAGCTTGTGTTCCACGACCGCGCCGGGCTGTATCCGCGCGCGGGGAACGCGATCGAACGTCTGGGCGCGCAGCTCCTGGCCCTCGGCGGTCCGGATTCTGACGTGGCCCTCCGCGTCTTCATAGAGGTGGACGTGCTTGCCCATCTGCGCACGAGCCGTGTGGGTCTTCTCGAGGACGTACAGGGTGCGTTGGTAGTTGAAGGTCAGCCGCTTGGAGACCTTCCGCCGGGCCTGGAGCCGGAAGATGTCGTCGAGAGGCGCGGCGGAGCGGAGGGGGCGGTGAGCGTCGTGGTCGCTCTCGGGAACGCGTGCGAACCGCCGGTTGAAGTCCTCACGGAAGCGCGCGTCGAGGAAGTCGTTGGCCGTGGCCAGGTCGCTGATGCGTTGAAGACGAAGCTCCTTCACGAGTCGGTCTTGGAGCGTCCGGTTCGCTCGCTCGACGCGCCCCTTGGCGGGAGCCGAGCTGGCGCAGAGCACGTCGATGTTCAAGTCCTGCATCGCACGCCCGAACTGCGTAAGGCCGGTGCCCGCGTGCTCCTTCTGGTTCACGCGGAAGAGGCTTGCCTTGTCGCTGTAGAAGGCCACGGGACGGCCGTAGCGATCGAGGTAGCGACGCACGCACTCGAAGTAGCCGAACGTCGTTTCGCCTTCGACGAAGCGCAGCTCCATGAGCTCGCTCGTGGCGTCATCGACGAACACGAGCAGGACCTGCCGGCCGTCCATGCGGTCCTCGAACCACCGGTGTTCGCTCCCGTCGATCTGGACGAGCTCGCCTCGACACGGACGGCGACGACGGGGCTGGTGAATGGCCCGACGCCGCTGCCTGGGCGTCCAGAGCCCGAGTTCGATCATCCACTTCCGCACCGTCGGAACGGAAACCCGAAGCTCGTGGACTTCGACGAGCTTCTCGGTGGCGAGCGTCGGCCCGAAGTCGGCGTAGTGGGCCGTGAGCAG
>JBCCAW010000309.1:0-7122 GCA_039814655.1 Myxococcota bacterium
ACAGCTGCAGCGACCTCAACGGTCGCTACAACTGCAGCTGCGGCACGGGCTACACGGACTCGAGGCAGGGGTTGCCCTCGGCGCACTCGTCGATGTCGAGGCAGGTCTCCGTGAGCGGCGGCGTGTAGTCCCCGTTGCGCGTGAGGCGCCAGCCGGCGCCGCAGCTGCAGTTCCAGTAGCCCGCGGAGCGCTCGCTGCAGCCGTTGGCGGCGAAGTTCTCGTTGCAGGGGTTGCCCGTGGAGCACTCGAGGATGTCCGGGCAGGCCGTGACCGTGGAGGTCCCGCTTCGGTTGAGCGGGCCGAAGCCCGGATCGCAGCGGTAGGAAAGCGTGTAGGCGCCGGAGCTCAGGCCACTGCGCCGGCAGTCGAGGTGGCTACTCGAGGTGCACGTCGTCCAAGCCGTGGTGCCCGCGCAGGTGACCGGGTTGCAGGCTCCCGTCGCACTCGACCCGCCGCTTCCCGACGGGCGCCAGATGTTGTCCGGGAAGCCCGGGTAGCTGATGGTGCTCCCGATCTCCGAGCTGTTGATCGGCCCGTCCCCGTCCGTATCGGCGCTCCCGGCGGCGGGCCACCCGAAGCTCCGATACCACCCTCCGAAGGGGTTGAGGCAGGGCGCCGTGAGGCTTCCACAGCTGCTCCCGCCGCCGATGGGAATGTGGCAGGTCTGGCAGTTCGGATAGGATCCCGTGTAGTCGTCCGAGGGGTCCAGCGGCGTCAGATTGAAGGGGAAGGCCTTGGCCGTGGTCGGGCCCACCAGCGTGAGCGCCGCCGTCGCCAGCGCCGTGAGGGCGAGCGCCCGAAGCGCGCGTAGGGTGCTCATCGCTCGTCCTCCCGCCGTCGTCCGACGGCCACCATGAATAGCGCCACCAGCGCTCCGGCCGCGCCTCCCCCGGCGCCGCAGCCCCCGTCGCTCGGCGCCCCGATGTCCAGACCCGGACCGCCGTCCATGCCCGGCCCCATGTCCATGCCCATGCCGCAGCCCGGGTCCGGCGTGTTGCTGCAGGTCGCCGGGCCCGTGCAGTCATCGATGGTGCAGGGGTCGCCGTCGTCGCAGAGCGCGCTGCAGTCGCATTGCGTGTCCAGGAAGTCGACGAAGGTGTCGCAATCGTTGTCGATGCCGTCGGCGCAGTCTTCGACGCCTCGCGGGCCGACGTTCGCGTTCGTGTCGTCGCAATCCTCGCCGAAGCGGTCTTCGCCGAAGTCGAGGCAATCGCCGTCCCGGTTGTCGTCCGTGCCCATGGGGCAGAAGCCGTCGCCGTCCCGGTCCTGGAGGTGGAAGCACTCGACGTCGAAGAGGTCCACGTCCCCGTCGCAGTTGTCGTCGCGGCGGTTGAAGCAGTCCTCGACGACGCGCGGGTTCACCTCCGGGTCCCCGTCGTCGCAGTCGCCTTCGCCGCTGCGCTCGTCCGGATCCGTGCAGTCGCCGTCGCCGTTCAGGTCGTCGCCGAGCGGGCACCAGCCGTCGCCGTCCGCGTCGATCGTTCGCACGCACAGGTCCGGGTCGTCGATGACGCCGTTGAGGTCGTTGTCCTTGCGGTCCAGGCAGTTTTCCGGTGCGCCGGGGTAGCGCGTCGGGTCGAAGCGCGCCGGGGGCACGTCGCCGGGCCCCACCTGCTCGCCCTCGTCGGAGCAGTCGAGGTCGCCGTTCAGGTCCGGCCCCACGTCGCACCAGCCGTCGCCGTCGTGGTCGAAGTACTCGTCGCGGCAGAGCGAGTCCCCGGCGTCCGTGGACCCGTCGCAGTCGTTGTCGAGGCCGTCGAAGCAGAGCTCCGTGGCCGCCGCGTTGACCGCGGCGTTCGTGTCGTTGCAGTCGCCGGCGCCGCCTTCTTCGTCCCGGTCGACGCAATCGCCGTCGCCGTTGATGTCGAAGCCGCCGGCGCCTCCCGTCTCGCCCTGGAGGCAGTACTGGTCGCCGTCCGTGTCCAGGAAGCCGGCGCAGTCCGGGTCTTCGAGGCTCACGAGGCCGTCGCAGTCCGTGTCCACGCGGTCGTTGCAGGCCTCGATGGCGCTCGGACGCACCACCGGGTCCAGGTCGTTGCAGTCGCCGAGGGGCGTGTCCTCGCCTTCGTCGATGCAATCCCCGTCGCCGTTGAGGTCCGTGCCCAGCGGGCAGAAGCCGTCTTCGTCGCCGTCGAAGAAGCCGGAGCACTCCGTGTCCGTGAAGTCCGCGCGCCCGTCGCAATCGTTGTCGATGGAGTCCGTGCAGATCTCCGTTTGCGCGGAGTTCGCCAGCGGCTCCCGGTCGTCGCAGTCGGACCCGGCCTCGAGCTCGCCGGCGTCGAGGCAGTCGCCATCATCGTTCAGGTCCGCGCCGATGGGACAGAAGCCGTCGTCGTCGTTGTCGACGTCGTTGCGGCAGTCCGCGTCCGCCAGATCCACGCTCTCGTCGCAATCGTTGTCGAGCTCGTCGAAGCAGTTCTCGCTGGCGCCGGGCGAGACGGTGATCTCCGTATCGTCGCAGTCGACGTCCGCGGTGACCTCGCCGGCGTCGATGCAGTCCGCGTCGCCGTTGAGGTCGATGCCCATGACGCAGTAGCCGTCGCCGTCGCGATCCACGACGTCCTCGCAGACCGGGTCGGACAGCGTGTCGAGGCCGTTGCAGTCGTCATCGATGAGGTTCGAGCAGAGCTCCGTAGCGCCGCTGTTCACGGCCGCGTTGGTCTCGTTGCAGTCGAGGGCGCCGGTGTTCTCCCCGCTCCCGGTGCAGTCGCCGTTGCCGTCCAGGTCCTCGCCGAAGCAGCAGTAGCCGTCGCCGTCGTCGTCCTCGTCGCCGGGCGTGAAGAGCCGGTCCCCGGGGCGCGTCACGCAGCTCTCGACGCCGGGGTTCGGGTCCCCGGGCACCCAGCTTCCGGCCGGGTCCTGGAGCTCCTGGCCGTTGGTGAACCCGTCCCCGTCCGAGTCCATGCCCGCCAGGGTTCCGTCCCAGAAGAGCCGGTTGCCGAGAAAGTCGCTGCCGAAGGGGTTCAGGCAGGGCGCCGCGCCTCCGGAAGCTACGCAGCCCGAGCCGCCGTCGGCGTTGTTGTGGCAGGTGATGCAGGGGCGAGTGGTGCCTGCCGAGTTGGTCGCGGACGCCACGCGAGGAACGCGCGTGACGTTCGTCTCGAAGGCCGCGGCCGGTGCGGGGCCGACCAGTCCCAGGGCGACCGCAAGGCCCCCCACGAAGGCCGCGGCCCGCTTCCCTCGGTGCATCCCCTGCATTCCCCTCCCCTTTCTCAAGCTCGCCTTCGTGGTCTCAGCGCGAGACGCGGAAGAGCAGGCGGTAGTTGATTGGACGGTCGGCCACTGCTCGGTTGTCGCTGAGGCGGACGAAGTAGCGGCCCGCCTCGAGGCTGCTCACGTCGACCTGCGGGCAACCGTTCTCGTCGACGTCTCGCGAGGAACGAAGGCTGCCCGTCGCGTCCTCGAGGAAGAGGTCGAAGGCGAAGTCGTCCGGGGACGCCCCGCTGCAGTCGCTGCCGTCGCGCTCGAGGGCGTCGACCTCGACCTGGCCGCCGGCGGGCACGTCGAAGGTGAAGACATCCGGGTAGTCGCAGGTCTGTGCGGAAGGCCCGACGTCACCGGTGATCTCGATACCGAGCGTCCCCGGCGCCTCGCCGGCCAGAGGCGTGAGCTCGAGGGCGTTCGCTTCTTCCCGGTTGTCGTTGGGCTCGTTCTGCCCTTCGTTCGAGTTCATGGCGTTGAGGCGAAAGCGGCAGTCGAGGTTGCAGAACTCCTCGCCTTCGCAGGACTCGCCGTGGTCGCGCTCGCCGTCGCCACAGCTCGGGCGGATGGCGTCGAGCACGTACACGCCCCCGGCGTTCGCGCCCTCGTCGTCGATGCCGATGTACCAGCGCCCCGCGGCGCTCGGGATGAAGGCGAAGTGCTCGTCGCGGAAGGAGGTCGCGCCCCCCGGGGCCACTTCGCAGGCGTTCGAGAGCCGGCTCGCGTCGCAGCGCCGCTCGTCGCAGTCCTCCTGCAGCAGGTAGAGCACCGGGTTCAGGTCTTCCTGCCCGGCCACGGAAGGATCGACGGCGAGGTGAAAATGCCAGTACTCGCCGGCCTGCACGTCGAGGGCGAAGAAGCCGTCCCGGCCGCCGCTCGGCGCGCAGGGCGGGTTCTCCCGGTTCTGCAGCTCCCGCGTGTCGACGCGGAGCTGCTCGATGGTCTGGCTGATCACGAAGGCCGAGTCGTCGCCGCAGCGGTCGACGGCCTCCATGCCCGTCCGCATGTCGGGCGGGTCAGACATATCCGGCGTATCGGTCATGTCCATGCCCAGGTCCCCAGAGCCGGCGGCGGCGATGACGTCGTCCAGAGGCCCGGAGTCGGCGATGGTGCAGCCCGCGAGGGCGACCGCCGGTAGAAGCGCGAAGAGAAAGAGGTGGCGATTCATCGTCTAGCTCGAGGCTCAGAAGCGGTGGGTGGCGCCGACCACGAACCCTTCGGGGCTCGCGGCGACCTGCGGAAGCGTGTCGGGGATGCGCCGGGCCTCGGCGCTGGGGTCATCGTCGCCGCCGCCGAAGTCCGTCAAAAAGACCAGGACCACGGCGCCCACGGCGAGCGTGCCGCCGATACCGATGAGGAGGTTCGTACGGAACTGAGCGCTCTCGACCTCGTCGAAGGCCTCGCGCACCTCTTCGACGTCCGCCTCCGTCGCGCCGCGGGCGACCGCGTCCGCGGCGAGGCGCCGGTACTCGTCGTCGCTGGAGCTGGCGTTGGCGCCGGACCAGGCGGCGACGCCGCCCACGGCCAGGGCCGCGCCCGCCGTCGCCCAGAACACGCCGGGGTGAAGGCCGTCCCGGCCCGAGCCGTCCTGCGCCGAGGCCTGCTGCCGTGCGTCTTCGGCGGCGAGGCGCTCGCGCTCGGCGTCGAGGGCGGCTTCCTGCTGCCGTCGCTCGGCGTCGCGGGCCGCGTCTTCGGCTTCGCGCTCGGCGATGCCCGCCTGGAGCACGCGAATACGCGCCTCGATCTCCGCGCGCTCCGGCGCGTCCGGGTCGGCCTCGAGGTAGGCCTGAAGGGCGTCCACCGCCTCCGCGTCCCGGCGGAGCCGGTCGAGCGTGGCGGCGATGTTGTAGAGCAGCACGGGCCGCGGGCTCAGCTCGTAGGCCTGACGGAAGAGGCGCAAGGCCTCCTCGTAGTCCCCGTTCACGAATGCCTCGCGCGCACGCTGAAAGGTCAGCCGCGCGGCCTGATCGAGGGATTCGTCGTAGTTGCGCGTCTCCGGACCCTCGTCGCTCTGCGCGGTCGCTAACGCCGGCGCGACGAAGGCGAGCGCCAGCGCCGCGACCATGACGCAGGCCGGTGCCTTCAACGCGGTCCAATTCCACCGATGGTTGCCCATGAGGCTCGTCCCCCTGCCTTCCGCGACCGCTCCCGTGACCTCACGTGTCACTTGCGGCCTCGCTGTTCCTCCCCGACGTTAGCTCTGGGCGCCGCCGGCTGGAAGAAACCATGAGTAGTACCTTGTCGTATTTTTCCGCTGCGCTCAAACTCGAAGCCATGAAAGTGCTCTCGTTCGTTCCCGCGTTGGCGGTGTCTGGGCTGATCGCCGTCGCCGGGTGTGGCGAGGAACGGCCGATGCTACCCGATTTCGGGCCTCCGGAGATGGGGACTACGGCGGACATGGCGCTCGACGAAGGCGTAGACGCCGAGGAGATGGGGATCGATCAGGGGCCGGAGACGGGGAGGGGCTGCCAGGGGCCGCCGGGCCTCTACGTGGACGGCGAATGCACCGTGCTCGCCGAGGGCGTGATGCCCTACGAGCCCGAGTACTGGCTCTGGACCGATTCGGCCGGCAAGGAGCGCCACGTGCGGCTTCCGGAGGGCACGGTCATCGACACCACGGACCTCGACGAGTGGCGCTACCCGGTCGGCACGACCTTTTACAAGACCTTCACCGTCGACGGACAGCGCATCGAGACCCGGCTCTACCGCAAGGAGCGCGAGGGCGAGGGCATCACGGCCTGGGCCTGGCGCACCTATGCCTGGAATGAGGCTGGCACCGGCGCGACGGAGGTCTTCGCCGGCGTCGAGGATGCCCTCGGCACGGACCACGACATCCCCTCCGTGGGGGCCTGCGTGGACTGCCATAACGGCGGCGGCTCCGTGGACCAGGTGCTCGGCTTTGGCACCATTCAGCTCGACCACGAGCGCGCCGGGAGCCTCAACCTGCGCACGCTGAACGCCGACGGCTGGCTGAGCCCACCGGTCCTCCCGGGGCAGGGCGGGATTCCCGGCTCGGCGCTGGAGGCCGAGACCCTCGGGTACCTGCACGCCAACTGCGGCATGTGCCACGGCGGCAGCGCGCCGCAGGCCGGCATGAGTCTCCGCCTCGACGCCGCGCTCGCTCGCGCGGCGGATTCACAGGCCTACGCGACGGCCGTGGGCCAGGCGAGCAGCTACTTCGCCCCCGAAGACCCGGACGCGGGCCTGCCCGTGGCCAGCATCCGCGTGGTCCCCGGTGCGCCGCTCGAGAGCACGCTCTTCCGGCGCATGCGGGTCCGGGATGAAGCGCGCGTCATCCAGATGCCTCCGCTCGGCACGGAGTTCGTGGACCCCGAGGGCATCGACCTCGTCGAACGCTGGATCCTGGCGCTACCGCCGGCCGAGTGACGCGACGCGACGGGGTTCCCGCTCGCGGTGTCTCCGGCGCCGCGGTGTCTCCGGCGCCGCCTAGCGCTCCCAGGGGTCGCGAATGGTCTGGGTACGGGGACGGGTGTCCGCGCCGGCGGGCGCGGTGTCCGCGGCGACCCCTTCCGGAGCGTCTGCGCCGGGAGACTCCGTGGTGGTCGCGGCGCCGGGGACCCGACCGGACCTCGGGCGCCCACGGCGTGAGCCCGCCTCGGCTTCGAGCAGCGTGACCCGGAGCTCGCGGGCCGCGCTCAGTTCGGCGCGTTCTGGCGACGCGCCGGCGATGGTCACCGTGCGCGCCTCGTAGCCCGCGCGCATGAGCACGAGGGTCCAGCGGGCGTCCTCGGGCACGTCGAGCACGAGCGGCGTGTCGCCGAGGACCACGCCGTCGCGGAGGACCTCGGCTCCCGCCGGCTCCGAGTCGATGCGCACCGAGCGCGAGCGGGGTGGGGCCGCGGCGGCCGCAGCGGCGGGGTCCGGAGCGGGCGCTGGTGCCGGCGTCGCCCGGGCCTCGGG
>JBCCAW010000537.1:0-4171 GCA_039814655.1 Myxococcota bacterium
CAATTGTTTAAACAAAAGATTAACATGACGACGTGGTACATCCCTGGTGCTTCACGCGCCATGTACCGAGCTCAAGCCCATCATGTTCGAGGGCTTCATGGCGGCTGGCGTCGCCGCCGGTGGTCAGCTCACGACCACCACGGACGTGGAGAACTACCCGGGGTTCCCGGACGGAATTCTCGGCCCGGAGCTCATGGACGGCATGCGGAAGCAGTCCACACGCTTCGGCACGGAGATCTACACGGAGACCGTGAACTCCGTGGATCTCTCGAAGCGCCCCTTCCGCTTCGAGGCCGACGGGCGGAGCGGAGAAGCCGAGACGCTCATCATCGCCACGGGCGCGACGGCGAAGCGCCTCGAGGTGCCGGGCACGGGCGACGGCGAGTACTGGATGAACGGCATCAGCGCCTGCGCGGTCTGTGACGGCGCGCTGCCCATGTTCCGGAACCAGCCCCTCGCCGTCATCGGCGGCGGCGACACGGCCATGGAGGAAGCGTCCTTTCTCTCGAAGTACGGCTCCAAGGTCTACGTGGTGCACCGCCGCGATGAGCTTCGGGCGTCGAAGATCATGCAGGACCGGGCGCTCGCGAACCCGAAGATCGAGTTCGTCTGGAGCCACGAGCTCGTGCGCGCGGACGGCGACGGCTCGCTCCTCGACCGCATCGCGGTGAAGAGCACCAAGGACGGGTCCGAAAAGGAGATCGAGGTGGCGGGGCTCTTCTTCGCCATCGGACACGTACCGAACACGTCCTTCCTGGACGGGCAGCTCGAGACCGACGACTCGGGCTACCTCATCACGAAGCCCGACTCGACGGCGACGAACGTGCCCGGGGTGTTCGCGGCCGGGGACGTGCAGGACAAGGTGTGGCGCCAGGCCATCACCGCCGCCGGCACGGGTTGCATGGCGGCCCTCGAGGCCGAGCACTACTTGCAGGCGCACGGCTGACGCCGTCGCGGTTCGTCGCCACGCGCACGGCTGACGCCGTCGCGGCACGGCTCCACGCGCACGGCTGACTCCGTCGCGGTACGTCGCCAAGCGCACGGCTGACGCCGTCGCGGCACGGCTCCAAACGCACGGCCGAGGGCTCAGCGCGCCGCCTTTGCCGCGCGCACGAAGGCCGCCATGGCGGCCGGGTCCTTCACGCCCGGGGCCCGCTCCACGCCGCTCGCCGCGTCGACCATGAAGGGCCTCACGCGGCGCACGGCGCCCGCCACGTTGGCCGGGGTGAGGCCGCCGGCGAGGACGAGGCAGCGCGCCTCGGCCAAACGCTCGGCCAAGGCCAAGTCGAAGCGCGCTCCGGTCCCGCCGGGCGGCCCGCCGCGTACGCGGGCGTCGAGGAGAATGCGGTCGCCGGGGTAGGCCCCAGCGCGGGACACGTCCTCCGGTCCCCCGACGCCGATGGCCTTGTAGGCGCCGGGGAGCAGCGCCGTGACCTCCTCGGGGGTCTCGGCGCCGTGGAGCTGCACCCAATCCAGACCGAGGCGCCTTCGCAACGCGCGCACCTCGACGATGGGCGCATCCACGAAGACCCCGACGAGCTCGACGGTAGCGCGCGTCGACCGCGCCGCCGCGACCAGCGCCGGGGCGCTCGGGGGAGCGAGAAAGCGCGGACCCTCGGGCCAGAAGTTGAGGCCGAGCGCATCGGCGCCGGCCTCGATGGCGGCCACCGCATCTCCGGGCGTGCGAACGCCGCAGACTTTCACGCGGACCGGCGCTTCCACGGGACAAGCATGCAAGCCCGCGATCGGGGACCACAACCCTTCACGGACGCCGCGCCGTCCGCTCCGAGCCGCGAAGGAGCTCCCCGCGGACGCTCATCGGCCCCTCGCCCTTCGCAGCCACGCCTGCGCAGGGGTCAGGTGCGGCCGAGCAGCTCCTTGACCTTGGCCACGACGACCGGCGCGTCGATGGGCTTCGTCAGGAACGCATCGGCGCCGAGCGCGAGGGCCCGCTCCCGGTCCTCCCGGGACCCTTCCGTGGTGATGACGAGGATGGGGACGCCTTCATGCGCCGGATCCCGCCGCATGCGCTGCACGAGCTTCAGCCCGTCCATCACGGGCATGTTCACGTCCGTCAGCACGAGGTCGAAGCGGCGCGTCGCGAGATGACGCAGCCCGTCGAGACCATCTTCGGCCTCCACGACCTCGAGGTCGCCCACGCGGCGGAGCGCGAAGACCAGAAGCTGGCGCATCATGGGCGAATCCTCGACCACGAGGCAGCACGGCGTCGCCATAGAGGCCTCAGCGAAGCTCCCGGGCGAGGCGCTTGGCGAGCTCGGGGAGCGGGAGCTCTTCGTGCACGGCGCCGGTTCGAACCGCCGCGCCAGGCATGCCGTGAATGACGGCGGTCTCCGCCGACTCCGCGAGCACGAGGGCGCCGCTTTCGGCGAGGAGCGGAACGCCAACGGCCCCATCGTCGCCCATGCCCGTGAGGACCGCCGCGACGATGTCCGCGCCGAGCGCCGTGGCCGCCGAGCGGAAGAGCCGGTCGACGCTCGGAACGTAGCGATCCGAAGGCGCCGGCTCGACCACGACGATCTCCTCGCCTTCGACGACCAGGCATCGCCCTCCGGGACAGATCCAGGCCTCTCCGGGGCGGAGCGGATGACGGCCCGAGGCTTCCCGCACCTGAAGCCCTCCCAAGCGGTTCAGCCGCTCGGCGAAGGTTCGGGTAAAACGCTCGGGCATGTGCTGGGCGACGAGCACCGCCGCGTCGGCCTTGCCCGGCAAATGGCGGAAGAGCTCGACGAGTGCGGAGGGGCCGCCCGTGGACGCTCCGATGAGCGCGACGCGACGTGGGGCGCGGTGCCGGGCAAGCCCCGCCGGCGCCGGCGCCGGGCCGCTCCCGCTGGGGCCCGCAGGGCGCCGCGCCGCCATGCGGTCCCGGGAGAGGTGGCGAATCAAGCCCACCTTCTCCGTGAGCTCCCGGCGGATGTCCGCGAGGTCCAGCGTCGCGTGCCGGCTCGGCTTGGCCACGAAGTCGAGGGCCCCGAGCTCGAGGGCGCGAAACACGTTCCCCTTCTCCGAGTAGCCGCTCACGACGATCACCGGCGTGGGGCGCCGGGCCATGAGAAGCCGGAGAAAGGTGAAGCCGTCCATGCGCGGCATCTCGAGGTCCAGGGTGATCAGGTCCGGCTCGAGACCCGCGACCATGCGGAGCGCCTCGTCACCGTCCGAGGCCTTGCCGATGACGTGGACGCCCTCGATCTGCTCGAGGACCTCGCCGATGGTCCTTCGGTTGAAGGCCGAGTCGTCGACGATGAGCACGGAGGTCTCGCGGGTCTCCGTCATCGGTCCTCCCCCGCCGGCGGCGCCTCGGTGGGGCTGGCCTCCGGACGCCGGTACACGAGGTCCTGGCTCAGGTGCACGAACTCGAAGTCCGTGGCGCTCTGCAGAAGGGACTCGCTATGACCGAGCATCAGGTAGCCGCCGCGGTGGAGGCGCTCCCAGAAGGTCCGGAGCACCTTCGCTCGCGACGCCTCATCGAAGTAGATGAGGACGTTGCGGCAAAAGACGGCGTCGACCTTGCCCACGATGGCCGTGCGGCGATGCTCGAGGAGATTCAGGTGTCCGAAGTGGCAGAGCGCGCGGATCTCCGGCCGCACGCTGCGTCCCTCGGAGCTCTCGACGAAGTCCCCACGATGCGCCGCTGGCAAGGCCCTGAAGGCCGCCTCGCCATACACGCCGCGGCGCGCATGTTGGAGCACGCGTCGACTGATGTCCGAGCCGAAGACGCGCACTTCCCAGCCGTCCACGAGGCCCGAGGCACGAAGAAGCATGGCCAGCGTGTACACCTCTTCGCCCGTCGAACACCCGGCGCTCCAGAGCGTGAGCCGGCGCTCGTCCCGGCGCCGCTCCACGAGACCCGGAAGGACTTCGTCACGGAAGGCGTCGAGCTGGTAGCGCTCGCGAAAGAAGTAGGTCTCGTTCGTCGTGAGCGAGTCGAGGAGCTTGCTGCGCTCCGCGGGCGTCTGCTGCGCGTGATCGAGGTACGCTGAGTAGCTGGTGAGCCCTGCTTCCTGCACCAAGCGACGGAGGCGACCGGACACCATCCTCTGCTTGCCGTCACCCAGGCGAATGCCTGTCGCGTCGAAGGTGAGGTCGACGACGCGCTTGTACGAGGCGCCGTCGATTTGCTCCAGCTCCGGAACGGTCGCGAGGCTCATGCATC